>JBEKKY010000218.1:0-6330 GCA_050010475.1 Acidobacteriota bacterium
AGCCAGAAGCGCGCTCAAGCCCGACTTTTCGTCATTGTTCCGCTGACTGTAGTCCTTATTTTCTTCATTCTGTATTCAATGTTTCGATCCTTTAAATGGACCCTTTTGATCCTCGTGAACCTGGTTATTGCACCGATCGGCGGACTTCTCGCTCTTTTGGCCACGCATACACATTTCAGTGTGTCTTCCGGCGTTGGTTTTCTTGCCCTTTTTGGTGTTTCGGTTCAAACCGGGGTCATAATGCTCGAATATATCAACCAGCTTCGTGCACGAGGCCACACTGTAATCGATTCGGCGGTTGAAGGAGCAATCCTCAGGCTTCGTCCCGTCATGATGACCATGCTGGTGGCGACGCTCGGATTATTGCCGGCGGCGCTGTCCCACGGGATCGGCTCCGATTCGCAGCGTCCGTTCGCCATTGTCATCGTCGGCGGACTGATCTCCGATCTAATATTGAGCGTGTTTTTATTGCCGACACTTTATGTCTGGTTCGCAAAACCGGACGATCCTCTGCCGCCCCCGGAAGCATCAAAAAGTGTGTATGAATAATCCCTGCGCGGAATAAATGGGGACGCCACCCTATTTCGCCTGTTCGCTGTCGTTTTAGTCGTTACTGATCCCGCGAAATAGGGTGGCGTCCCCAATTTTACAGCCAGCTCAGGTCGGCGTAGCGCTCGCCCGTGAGGTGCAGAAACAGCGGTTCCAGAGCCCGGAATTCGTGACCATCATGCCGGATGGCGCCGTCGTTTGCGAGCGCCGTGATATTGCCCTGCCAAACCAGTTTTCCCGGGCGGGTTATGATGGCGATGTCGGTGCACAGCCGCTCCACCGTTTCCAGTACGTGACTGGTGATAAAAACCGTGCGTCCCTGCTCGGTGAAACGACGAAGCCAGTGCTTCATTAACGCCACGCCAGCCGGATCGATGCTTTCAAACGGCTCGTCCAGAAACAACACATCCGGCGAGTGAATTACCGCAGCGGCGAAAGCCACTCGTTTGCGCATGCCGGCGCTGTATTCGCCCAGTATTTTCCGCTCATCAGCAAGCTCGAGAGCGGAAAGCAATTCAGTGACGCGCTTCCTGGTTGCAGCCTCGTCCAGCCCAAACATCCGGGCGATGAACGTAAGGAACTCGTGAGCATAGAGCGGATCAAAAAGCCCCAGAGTTTCCGGCATTACACCCATCCTCCGCTTCAGCTCCACGCTGTTGACGTGAAAAGGCTGTCCAAGAACTTCAACCGAACCCGCGTTTGGGTCGAGCAGGCCGGTGAGGCAGCCGATGGTAGTGCTCTTGCCCGAGCCGTTCGGACCAAGGAAGCCGAACATCGCTCCTTTGGGAACCGTCAACGAGAGGTCGTCCACAGCCACGACGTTCCCATATTTCTTGACCAGGTTGCTGATGCCGATTGCATTCATGATTGTCTTCCTTCCACCACTGCCATCAACTGTTCACGCCGTTTGGGGAATAGCGCGCACGCGCTGCGCAAGGAAAAAACGTAAAATGCACTGCTCGCCACGACCAGCGGAATCGCAAGCCACCACTGTTCCGGCTGAGTTAAAGACGGATACGCTTTCGCCAAAGATTGAGGCAGGAACATAAGAATTAGCATGCCGCCAACGAGGACTGTGTTTCCCATTGCCGACAGATCGTTGCCCAGCGCCTGGTTGTAGTTCCCGCGCCGGGGACCAAACATGGTCGCCCAAAGTCCAATCCCGTGTATTCCCATCAAACCGGCAATGCCGCTTGCGACAAGCATGCACAGCAAACGGACATCGAACCTGAGTGGTTCGAACACGATCCAGACTGCGGCTGCCGGAATAAGCAACGAAGCACTCAGGATGATGGACGCATAACTGCCCGTGCGCAAAGCGGCTGCCGGATCGGCGGGCAGCAAAAAGAACCGCCGAAAGCCGCCGCCGGAATAACCGAACTGGTTCAATACAAATTTCCCCGGCCCCAAAAACGTGACCATAGGGAATGTGCCCAGCGCCACCACAAAGATGTGAACGGGGTCACTGTGACCTCCGGGACTGAAGCTTCCGAGGCTGAAGGTGAGGAAGGCTGCTACCGGCAGACTGATAACGTACATTGTCCTGAAGCGGCTGTTCCTGAGATAGAATCGCAGCCAATAGCCGGTCAGGGGGGCGTTCTCTGATCCAAACAGATCCGCGAGCCGGTCATATATGCTTCGCCAGGAAATCGAAATCTTCTTCGACTCGGATCGGAATGACGGCGCTCTGCGCTCCAGCACTGTCAATGCGAATATCAGACCGGCCAGCCAGCAAACCAATAATGCGAGACCGGAAACCACATGGAAACCAGCGGAGGTCATGACAGAAGCTGCGCCAAAGGGAGGCGTGCAGCTAAATATCATCCCCAATGCCTTGCCCGCCCCGGGAACATGCGCCAGCCACTGGCCCATCGTACCCACGCCAAAGGATACGGCTAAAATAAGCATCAGCAATACGAGCGAGCCAATCTTGTGCTGCATCAGCCGTTCGAGCAGAAGCCCCAACACCCTGGCAGCAAGGTAATTTGTGGCGAACAGCAAAAGCACCGCCACGGCGCCCATCCCGAACGATGCAGCATCCAGCAGGGAGAGGCCGACCAGCAGCCCCAGTTCCAGAACTATGCTCAAAATCCAGAAGGGGTCGACAATAGCAACCAGGTGGCGCGCAAGCCAGCGTTCACGTTCGGCAATGGGATAGCGACGTAATTCCGCGTCGGAAAAGATCGCGTTCATGCCGAATCCCATGGTGAGCGCGGTTATGAGGCTTTGAAAAAATACGGCCGTCAGAACGCCTTGCGCTACCCAAAGCGCCTTTCCCGAACGAACCGCTACTATGCCGGCGCCGATGCCGCCGAGCAGAATGAACGTCAGCAATAAAAAGAAGAGGAAATACCCGACAACGAACAGTGCGATTTTTCCGTTGCGCGTGCGGGTTCTCGCCCAAAGCAGTTTATAGCGGAGGCGGAATAAATGGCCGATCAGGTTTCCATTCATACCCATTCCTTTTCAAACGCTGCTAAACCCGGCACTTCAGGAACCTGTGGGGGTGGACCGGCCGAGCCGGCTGCAAAAGCAGTTTTCCTCCCCGAGAGCGCCGGCGTCTCGCCGATTCTTTTACAGTGTTTATAGAGCATTGCAGCTTTTGCTTTGACGCAAAATAGCCGCCGGGACGGTGGCGCTCCCGACCAAACCGGTTTTGAGAAAAGTTCGGCGGTCGCCCTTGCGTTTCCACGATGATTCATCATATGCATTACCAATGGCGTTTAACAACAGAATCGATCAGGCTCCGAGAAGTGAAGCAGATCTGCAGCCGAGAGAGGGCGGCCCCGTCCGTTCGCCGGCGCCTGCTGCGCTGGTAGGCCGCGACTTGCCCGCACAGCACTTTTGGGATATAAGAGATTTGACCAGGTTCGGTAAAACAGATAATTGATTTTCAACAGTTCTTGTTTGGAGACGACCAGTTCTATGGATGTCGCAACGCTCTCCCGTATACAGTTTGCCATCACGATCATGTTTCATTACCTGTTCCCGCCCCTCGCCATCGGAATGGGAGCGTTCCTTGTGTTTCTGGAGGCGAGGTATCTCAAGACCCGGGATGTCCAGTATGAAGCCGCAACCAAATTCTGGGTCAAGATTTTTGCTCTGAATTTCGCCTTGGGAGTCGCCTCGGGCATTGTGATGGAATTCCAGTTTGGAACAAATTGGGCAGTATTTTCCAGGTATGTTGGAGATGTTTTTGGCTCGGCGTTGGCTGCGGAAGGCATTTTCGCCTTCTTCCTCGAGTCGGGCTTTCTGGCGGTCCTGGTATTCGGCTGGGATAAGGTTTCGGCCCGGGTGCATTTCTTCGCAACGCTCATGGTTGCCCTGGGATCTATTTTTTCTGCGATCTGGATTGTCGTTGCAATTTCCTGGCAGCAGACTCCGGCCGGATTTGTAATCCGGGACTTCGTTACTCCGGCCGGCATTGTGAAGCGGGCGGAGCTGACCGATTTCTGGAAAGTTGTATTCAACCCTTCGGCGATGGACCGCCTGGTGCATGTGCTGATCGGGGCTTTTGTTCTGGGATCCTTCTTTGTTCTGAGCATCTCGGCTTTTTATCTGTTGAAAAACCGGCATGTCGATTTCGCGCGCAAATCCTTTACGACTGCGCTCGTGGTGGCGGCGGTCGCTTCGGTCGCGATCTTGATTTCAGGCGACTCTCAGGGCCGGCTCGTGGCTCGATATCAGCCTGCCAAGCTCGCCGCAATGGAGGGGATATTCAAATCGACCGAAGCCGGAGCCCCCATGCACATCTTTGGAATACCCGATGCCAAATCAGGGACAGTGCACTGGAATGTGGAAATCCCGGGACTGCTCAGTTTCCTGGTGCATCGCGATTTCAGCAAACCCGTGCCCGGCCTGGATCGGTTTGAACCGGATACTCCGCCGGTTGCCCTCCCGTTTTTTTCGTTTCACATCATGGTCGGGCTGGGCATCTACTTCGTTGTCCTCACGTGGTACGCCGTCTGGTCGCGCCTGAGAGGCAAGTTGTTTGACAGAAAATGGCTTCTTTGGATTTTTGTTTTCTCAGTCATCGGCCCTTTCGCGGCCAACGAGCTTGGATGGATAACAGCGGAGGTGGGCCGCCAGCCCTGGATCGTATATAACCAGCTTCGGACCGCGGATGCGGTTTCGCGAAGTCTGGATGCATCTCAGGTTGTCGGGTCGATCATTATGTTCGGAGTGATTTACGCCCTGCTGTTTGTGCTCTGGATTTATCTGCTGAACGATAAAATTCAGAAGGGTCCGGAGCCGGTTTCTTTGCAGAATGCGGCGTCCTTTCAGGATGCGTTGGAGGTCGCATCCCGTTACCCCGGACATATGGATTCGTTGACCGAGCCGAAGGAATGATCACTGCTCGCCGGGAGCGCCGGCGTCTCGCCGGCTAATTTGCGGCGTTACGAAAGCTTAAAAAAAGCCGGCGAGACGCCGGCGCTCCCGGTAACTTCAGGAGGTTTTTGGTGGATCTGAATATTTTGTGGTTTGTTCTGCTGGGCGTGCTTCTTACAGGATATGCCGTCCTGGATGGATTTGACCTTGGGGTCGGGATGCTTCACCTGGCGGCTCGAAATGAGAAGGACCGGCGGCTCATGCTGAATTCCATCGGTCCTCTCTGGGACGGAAATGAAGTCTGGCTCGTAACTTTCGGCGGAGCGATGTTCGCCGCTTTCCCGAACGCCTATGCGACGGTTTTCTCCGGTTTCTATGGGGCGTTCATGATTCTGCTCTTTGCCCTGATTTTCCGTGCCGTTTCCATAGAATTCCGGAGCAAGCGCGAATCTCCGGCATGGAAGCGTTTTTGGGACTGCTCCTTTTTCGTCGCCAGCGCGCTTGCGACCTTTCTTTTTGGAGTGGCGGCGGGAAATGCACTCCTTGGCATTCCGGTCGATGCCGGAGGTGAATTCACCGGTTCGTTTTTCGGTCTTGTCCGGCCCTATACCGTCCTGATCGGATTGCTGACGGTTTCTTTTGCCGTGATGCATGGCGCCATCTATCTGTTTCTGAAGACGGAGGGGGAACTGCAACAGATCGTGCACCGCTGGATGTGGCGCGGCTTCGGCTTGACGCTCATCTGCTACATGCTTGCGACCATTTTCACGCTTGCACTCATTCCTCAGGCGGCCCGCAATTTCTATGCTCATCATTGGACATGGGTGATTGTGGTCCTCACGGTTCTGGCTTTCGCCAACATACCCCGTGCAATTTTTTTAGGGCGGCCATTCCAGGCTTTCCTCTCCTCATCATTGACAATCCTGGCCCTCGTGTTTCTATTCAGTTTTGCCCTTTATCCCAACCTGGTGGTGTCGAGCATTTCGCAGGAATACAGCCTGACGATTTATAATGCCGCTTCGTCCCAAAAGACTTTGCGCATCATGGCGATTATCGCCGTGATTGGAATGCCTTTTGTGCTTGCCTATACCGTGGCAATCTATTGGGCTTTCCGTGGGAAAGTGAAAATTGCGGAACACAGTTATTAATTGACGATTGACGATTGAAAGACCGATTCGCTTCCCAATCGTCAATCGTAAATCGTCATTCAAACAATGGCCTTGAATGTGTGTGCCGGGCCGCCTATCTTGAATTGTTACCGGCCTCATCCCCCCCTTCGGCCTCCATGGTCGGCCGCGTTCACGAAGCGCTGGAGAAAAAGTAGGAACCTGCATCGAGTCTTCGAGTCTTTGAGCCTTCGAATTTAGCTGCTGCCGTGAAAACCCAAAGACTTGAAGAAACGGGCAATCAGTTGTGCAACGAAAACCAGAGCTTTGGCGCACATCAGCTTGC
>JBEKKY010000219.1:0-6599 GCA_050010475.1 Acidobacteriota bacterium
CAAGTCAATGATTCAAGCAATCGTCGAATCATCCGGCCGATCCGTCAAGGATATTTATGTCAATCACGCGATCCCCCTGTCCTCTCTGATCGGCGAGCCTTCCAATACCTTCCACTCTATGACCCCAAGGTCCGAGAATTGGAAGGGGCCGCGTTCCTGGCTTGGAAGGGGCAGATGCAAGGCGGCTTAGTTCAAACGGCGATCGGGGAAGTAACTCCGGCACACCGGAAGTCGGGATGTGATCCGCAGGATTACTTCCGCGAACGCGACTTCTCGGGAGTTATCGCTGCACTCGTATGGGATTACTTGTGATAAGGTTTGTTAACGGTGCTAATGTCTATTTCCATGCCACACTCTCATAGTAAAATCTCAATTTTTTGGGGGAGATATGCCGCGAATAGCAGGTAAAGGCTTGTGGTCCTACGAGACAATGCTGATGGTTCTGCTTAGTCTCAATTTCGGAATCGTATTCTTTGACCGCAATGCCATCAGTTATCTCAGATCGTGCAGGCCATAGGAAAGCTTTCCTGATATTTACCGTAATCCTCTTCTCGTTGTGCTCAGTTTTTTCAGGCTTGGCCGGTTCATTTCTGATTTTGCTGGCAGCCCGAATTGTCATGGGCGCCGCGGAAGGCCCGCTGATGCCGATCTCCCAATCCTTTGCGGCGGCGGAATCGAGCCCGGAGCGGCGAGGCTTGAATATGGGCTTCGTGCAGAACTTCGGCTCAAATCTTTTCGGCTCATTTGTGGCTCCCTTGGTTATTGTTGCATTGGCAAATTCGTTCGGATGGCGCCTATCGTTTTTCATTGCAGCGTTACCTGGTTTGCTTTCGGCGCTGCTGATTTGGAGGCTGGTTCGAGAGCCCAAGATAGAACAGGGGATCGTAAAAGAACATCGTGAGCGCATGCCGCTCGGCGAGATGATTCGCCACCGCAATATATGGCTATCCATGCTGATCTCTGCTTTCATAGTTGCGTGGATCGTGCTGGGCTGGACATTCCTGCCCCTGTTCTATGTTAAGCAGCGACTATTTTCGACTCAGGTCATGAGCTATCTCATGGCAGTTTTGGGAGCGTCCGCCGCGGTTGGCGCATTTGTATTACCTGGGTTGTCGGATCGGATCGGGCGCAAGCCCGTTATGATTTACGGGGCTATGATCGGCATCCTTGTGCCATTGGCTGCAATGTTCTGGACCGGTTCTATCTGGATTTTGGGCGCGCTGCTGTTCATCGGCTGGCTGGCGATAGGCGTTTGCCCCCTCTTGATGGCAACAATTCCGTCCGAGACAATTTCAGTCCGGTATGTGGCAACCACCGCCGGACTGGTACAGGGTTTTGGGGAAATCGTCGGTTCTGCCGGAGGCGCGTGGGCGGCTGGAAGAGCGGCCGACGCATTCGGCCTTTCGGTAACAATGTGGATCATGAGCGCATGTGCGCTGATCGCCGCGGCGCTCGGCTTCCTGCTGAAAGAAACCGCTCCCGTCAAAATGAATAAGGAAAAACAGCAGCAAGGATCATTTCTTGCCGCATAATCATCATTTCGCTTCTGCCGTACGATCCCATCTAGGGTTTCCTCTCAGATCATGTCTCGATTATGATATGGCCTGTTTTCAACACTGGTTTCCGAATCGGTAATCTCTGCACTTCAATGATTCCGGCTCAGGATTCAAGGATTTGGATTAGATGTTCAATTGAAAGGAAGTGCTATGAACAAACGATCTATTGTGATTGCAGCAACGGTGCTTTTTGCCTTCGTAGTCGCCACAGCCGCAATGGCCGCAGATGACCCGTTTACCGGGACGTGGAAGTTAAACGCAGCCAAGTCTAAAGCCCCAGGAGGTCGCCTGCCCCACCCAAGCTCCACAAATGTTATTGAAATCCAGGGGGAAACGATGCACATGATCGTGGACCAAACTGATGCGACTGGGAAACTGGAGCATGTGGAGTACACTGCGGCACTCGACGGCAAAGAATATCCCGTCAAAGTATCACCGCCGGGTCCCCAACCATATACGATCTCGTTAAAACGAATCAATCTACGTACCAGGGAATTTGTCGAAACTATTGGCAAGCTCACAATTAAAGGCCAGGATGTCCTCTCTGAGGACGGCAAAAGCTTTAGCCGGATAGTAGATGGAAAGGACGCTGAGGGCCACGACACCAGTGTGATTCAAGTTTTCGAGAAACAGTAGCGGGATCTTGCGATGGGCAGGCTGTAGTAGCGGCGACTTTTGAATTTTAGTCTGAGTGCGCCAGCACGTGGCACGAGCTCTTGCAGGCCCGGGCCAGGGTGGATCCAGGAGCGGCTTCGAAGTGACTCCAGGCGAGCCAGCGCGCGACTGCCGCTTTCAGACGATGCCAGCGCACGCAATTGGTGCTTCAGTTCGAATAGTGGTGGCGCATCGCGGCGACCCAACTGCTCTGGTGAGTTAAGGAATGTGATTGGGCGCAAGTTCCCAGATTGCGGGGGAGTATTCCTGCCCACAGCAAACACGCTTGAGCAAAGCGCTGGCGGGGACAAAAGAAAATTAGAAATATCGGTTGAGCTTTTTGGAACCGATTTCAATCTCTATCACCGAGCTTTGATTTCTTCAACCGATGCTTGAGAAAGTGAGATCAGCAAGGAGAAGCCTGGGAATTGGAGCATGTATCCGATCACATGTTACTTATCTTGCTCGCGAATTTACAGCGTTCATTGATCCCTGAATAACAGATCCGTTGCCTATATGATTTATAAATGAGTGTGCTGGAGTGAGTTTGCATGAAGGGTTGTTCGTTACTGTTTCCATTGGGTTTTCTCCTTGCTGCAGCGCAGATGTATGCTACCCAGACGCAGCAGACAGGTGCACAGACCAAGATCGTACCCTCAGTGCGCGCTTTACGGATTACCTCGCCCATCGATCTCGACGGCCGACTCGTTGAGCCTGCTTGGAACTCGGCGCAACCTGCGACTGGCTTCAAGCAGTGCGACCCGGACGAGGCCAAACCTGAAACTGAAAAATCGGAAATCCGCATTCTTTACGATGACCAGGCTCTCTACATCGGTGCCCGTATGTACGATCGCGAACCCCAAAAGATCAGAAGGGGTTTGTCGCGCCGCGACGACTCTGATATCAATGCCGACTGGATCTCCATTTATCTTGATCCGCGCCATGACCATCTTACGGGCGTTCATTTCACGGTCACTTCTGCAGGCTCGCTGATCGACTCCGTCATCTACAACGACACATGGGAAGACTCTTCGTGGGACGCAGTTTGGGACGCCAAGGTTACAGTAGACAAAGAGGGATGGGTGGCGGAAATACGCATCCCTTTCTCGCAACTCCGCTTTTCAGCTGGCAACCACCAAACTTGGGGACTAAACATCCAGCGATACATCCAGCGTAAAAACGAAACCGACTGGTGGGAATTGGTGCCAAAGAAGGAGAGCGGCCTGGCGTCTCGCATGGGCCATCTGGAAGGTCTGGATGAGATCCCCTCGCACAAACATCTTGATCTGCTTCCGTATGTGACGGGGCGCGCCGAGTATATCCAGCCCTCCCCAGGCGATCCTTTTAATTCGGGTAGGCGCTACTTCGGCAACGCCGGCGTCGACATCAAGTTGGGCCTCACCAGCAATCTAACACTAGACGGCACCGTAAACCCTGATTTCGGACAAGTCGAGGTGGATCCCGCCGTCGTCAACCTGACGGCATTCGAGACCTTCTATCAAGAGAAACGGCCGTTCTTCCTCGAAGGTGCGAATATATTTGGGAATTTCGGCCGGAGCGGGTCGAACAATTTCTTCGGGTTCAATCGCGAATCGCCAAGTCTATTCTACTCGCGGCGCATCGGCCGTACTCCTCAAGGCAGCGCCGGCGGCGATTTTGTCGACGAACCGAGCTCGACTACCATCCTGGGGGCGGCGAAACTGACCGGCAAAACGGCGAGCGGATGGAGCATCGGCGTTCTCGACGCCGTGACGGCGCGCGAGTTTGCCAGCGTCGACACGGGTGGAGTCCGCGGTGAGGTCGAGGTGGAACCTCCGACGAATTACCTGGTCGGACGAATCAAGCGCGAGCTTGGCGAGCATGCAAGCGCCGGGTTTCTGTTTACCAGTGTGGAGCGCGATCTGTCTACAGCGTCGCTAAGCGATCTGCTCAACACTCGCGCCTACACTTTCGGCGCCGATGGCCATTTGCTGTTCGGCCCGAAACACGATTGGGCGCTCGTCGGATCGATTGTGGGAAGCTGGCTCCAGGGATCTCCGGCCGCAATGCTCCAGGTCCAGACCGACTCGGCTCATTACTTTCAGCGGCCGGATGCACCCCAGGCGCATCTCAATCCTAATGCCAAATCTCTCGGGGGATGGAACGGACAAGTGGACCTCAACAAAAACAGCGGCGATGTGACGGTGAACGCAGCGCTCTGGGCCGTCAGCCCGGGATTCGAGAGCAATGACCTGGGGTACATGAACACGGCCGATCGGGCCGGCGCTCACGGCGCCCTGGTGTGGAGAAAGCAAAATCCAGATCGCTGGACTCGCAACCGGACGCTGATAGTCGCCAATTGGTGGACGTGGAACTTTAAACGCGAGGTGCAAGGTGAGGGATATTTCATGCAAGCGCAGGCCACGCTGCTTAACTACTGGAATGTGAATGGCATGCTTCATTTCCTGCGGCCGGCTTTCGACGATCGCCTGGCCCGCGGTGGTCCATCGGTTCGCCGGCCCGGCGAGCAAGTCTACAGTTTGGGAATCCAAAGTGACTCGCGCAAGCGCATTGCCCTTGGCGTGAATGGGAGCTACGACAGAACAGACGCGGGTGGCTTCAGCTCGGACTACAGTGTGTCGATCGCCATCAAGCCTTCCTCTTCATTGACCCTTTCCACCGGTCCGGAAATCTCCCTAAACCACACGATCGCGCAATACGTCACAACCACGCCCGACCCTCTTGCAGTATCGACATTCGGCAATCGTTACGTATTTGCAAATCTCAGTGAGCCCCAGGTATCGATGACGACGCGAATAAACTATGTTTTTACGCCGAAGGTCTCACTGCAGATGTACATCCAACCTTTGCTCACAACCGGCCAATACCATAACTTCAAAGAACTGGCGCGCCCGCAAACATTTAATTTTCTTCGATACGGCACCGACGCCGGCACCTTGGCGTACGACCCAGTGCGGCAAACCTATACCGTCGATCCCGACGGTCCCGGTCCGGCGGCGCCTTTCTTGTTTGCAGATCCCAACTTCAACTTCAAATCCCTGCGGGTTAATGCGATTTTTCGCTGGGAGTGGCGTTTAGGCTCGACACTCTATCTCGTCTGGACGCAGGAGCGGCAGGACAATTCTCACCCCGGCGACTTCACCTTTGGACGCGACGTCTCCGCTATGTTCCAGGCGCATGCCGACAATATCTTTGCTGTCAAGCTGGCCTATTGGCTGACGCGCTGACTCAGAAACCCACCTTACATTCAACTCGTCGCGTATATCTCCGAGAAAAAGACAGGTCGACAGGTGTGGTGTCCCGACATTCATTATCCTTTTTCGTACGCAGAATCTTGCCTGGACGGCTCACAGCTGTGAGTTAGAGAGGCTGGGAAGTTAACATGATCTCTCAAGCACGATCTTTAGAACGCGGAGGAGGCCAGATAAGCGGAGACCCTGGCACTGACTTGGATCGTATACGCCACCACTTCCGGCCGATGCACGTTTCCCAGATTGCGACTTCGGGACAATGTGGTTGAACCGAGCACGATTCCGAGAGAATGAAGAGCGTCGTTTTCTCTGGCTACAAAACGGATTTGCGCTTTATGCCCAGTGCCGGTCTGTGCCTTAATTGCCGATGTGGGAATCCTGACTGCGGGAAAAAGACGAAGGTTTTTCCATCTCTTGACCAACTTCCGGTACAGAAAAGGCTCTGCTGCCACGAATACAGTGGAGAACTTGTATTGAGTGGGCTCTTATGGAGAGTATAATATCTCCATACTTATTTCTGCCTTGGATAGCGAATGGACACCGGTTCCCCGGTGATAATCGGCAACATGTGTGTGAAAGGTTCGAAACTCGAAGCTGTTCATTTGAAACTCAGGAATTGAAGATTAACCTGCGGCCCGAACGATAGGAGGAGAAATGCGAAGAATGATCTTTGTGGCTTTTTTTTTGTGCTTTATCCAAGCCTATGCCAAGACCCCCCCGATCCCCGAGGCGCTCTTGAATGCGAAGACCGCCTTTGTCGTAAACAGAGGAGCCTCAGTCAAAGACTTCGAGAAGCTCTCTAACCTTCTGAAGGAGTGGGGACGGTTTGAGCTCGTGCAGGACCAAAAAAGCGCCGATATTGTCATCACGATATCCACCCAGATGCAAGATCGAATAGTTCAAGCGCCTAATGTTGGTATAGGCGGTGGTACCACCACCATAAAGGGACTAGTAAACTACCTCAGCATTTTAGATGCTCGGGACGGCACTGAACTCTGGTCCGCTGAAACCTCTGGCGATTCGAAAGATCCCAGACAACTTGTCAGTAATCTCAAGAACAAGATGAAAAAGAAATAGGTTGCAGAATTGGGAAGAGATTCAGGCGAATTTCTCTATGCCCCATAACCCGCCACGTAAT
>JBEKKY010000220.1:0-6318 GCA_050010475.1 Acidobacteriota bacterium
CGGCTTTTGGGCGGTGTCGTTCTGACGGTGATGAGTCCCCTGAACTGCTTCACCCTCTCGGCGATCCTGGGTCTCTTGGGTACATTGGGAATATTGAGCGGATTGCACAACCTCGTAATCATTGGCGTCATTGCCGCGGGTTTGGGTTATGCCAACATCTGGCCGACGCTTTTTTCCATCACTGTTGAAAGGAAACCGGAATGCGCGAATGAACTCAGCGGTCTCATGTGCATGGCCATTTCCGGCGGTGCGCTTCTGCCTCTGCTGATGGGCTGGCTCCTGGATCTGGGATGGAAGGAAAGGGCGTTCATCGTTCCCGTCGTCTGCTTCGCTTACCTGCTGCTGCTGGCTTTGCAACGAGGACGGAAACAACCGATTCCCGAGCAAAAAGCGGAGGCGCTAAGAGCAGCATGATGAGTATTTATACATGGCAACAAAAATCCTCGACAAGCAAAGATGCACAGAACCGAGGTTCCTAGGCCCGAAGGGCCGGCAGTGGCTAGGCCCGGCCGTCAGGCCGGGATAGGATTGCGGAGAGATCGAGCGCCGAAGGCGCGGCACGACTTGCGCTTCAAGTGCCGCACCTTCGGTGCTCAACTGAGGGGATCATCCCTACCCCGGCCTCACGGCCGGGGCTATTCACTGCCGGCCCTTCGGGCCTCTATTTCAAAACATTCATTTATAACGCTGTGTAACCGCGGTTAATGTCGGAAGCAGGACTTATGGATACCAGAAACGACAGAAGAATTGTTCTGACCCTCGATGGCGGTGGTACTAACTTCCGCTTCTCTGCGATCTGCGGGAACGAACCGGTTACAGAAACTGTGACAATTCCATCCAACGGAGATGATCTGGAGAAATGCCTGGCCAACATCGTCGAGGGGTTCACCCGAATCAAGAAGGCCTGTCCTGTGATGCCGGTTGCAATCAGCTTTGCTTTCCCCGGGCCCGCGGATTATCCCAAAGGCATAATCGGCGATCTCGGCAACCTGCCGGGATTCAGGGGAGGGGTCGCGCTCGGCCCCATGCTCGAAGACCTGTTTGGCGTTCCGGCGTTCATCAATAATGACGGTGATCTGTTCGCCTATGGTGAAGCGATCTCGGGCTTTCTCCCATACGTTAACGGTCTTCTGGAAAAGGCAGGCAGTCCCAAGCGATTTAAAAACCTTTTGGGCTTAACGCTGGGAACCGGATTCGGCGGCGGCATTGTCGTGGATGGGTCATTGCTCTCAGGAGACAACTCGATTTCCGGCGAGGTCTGGCTGCTCCGCAATAAGCGGTTTCCGTCCATGAACGCCGAGGAAGGCGCAAGCATCCGCGCCGTGCGCCGGGTTTATGCGGAAAGGGCCGGAATAGAGTTCGAGAAGGCGCCGGAACCCAGAGATATCTGTGATATCGGTTTAGGAAGACGCGCCGGAAATCGAGTCGCGGCGATCGAAGCGTTCCGGCAACTTGGCGAAGTGGTCGGTGACGCGATGGCAAATGCACTCACTCTCATGGACGGGCTGGCCGTGATCGGCGGCGGAATCTCCGCCGCATGGCCGCTTTTCCTTCCGACTGTCGTATCGGAACTCAATAGCTTCTATACGGCCCCCGATGGGAGACAGTTTCGACGACTTGCATCCGTGGCTTTCAATCTCGAGGACCAGGCTCAGACGGAAAAATTTCTATCAGGGGAGACTCGGCAGGTTGAAGTCCCCGGCGGCCGGAGGAAGATCGCACACGACCCGCTGCAACGCACAGGCGTTGGCATATCGCGGCTTGGCACTACGCAAGCGGTTGCGATCGGAGCGTATGCGTATGCGCTGAACAAACTAGACGAAGCTTAGAGTCATCGAGCCTTCGAGTCTTCGAGTTTAAAATTCAAAGACTCGAAGGCACAAAGCCTCAAAGTGCAGCATTCCAAGGAGGAATTAACAAGGAGGAATTAACATGGTGGAGAAACCAGCTAACTGGAATTCAATGACTCCCGAGGAAAAGCGAAAATTCAGGCTGGACGCCTGGGTTCGCGGAGACGGCATCCTGTTCGATAGTCCCGCAGCTAAGACAGCGTATCAGGAACGAGCCAGAAGATTTAGGGATGCGCTGGAGCTGAGAGTGCCGGACAGAGTTCCGGTCGCCGGACTCGGCGGCGCGTTTGTCTACCGACGCGCCGGGATCGCGCAGAAAGCCACAATGTACGACCGGTGGGAAGATGCTTCGAAAGCGGTGATCAAATTTCAGACCGATTTTCAACCCGACAGTGCCACGGCCATTTTTATGATGTCCGGAGCCTCGATGGAACTCCTGGGACAAACCAACATGAAATGGGCGGGTGGCGGTCTTCCCGACGATGTCCAGTATCAGTATGTCGAACAGGAATACATGAAGGCCGAAGAATATCCCATGTTCCTCAAGGATCCCTCGGACTTTGTTCTGCGCCGCTACCTGCCACGCATGTACACTTCGTTGAAAGGGCTGCAAAAGCTGCCCTGGTTTGGCAGCGACGGCGTGCAGATCGGAGGCAGGGTCATTCATGCCTTCATGAACCCGGAAGTGCAGGAAGCGTTGGGCGTCCTGAAGAAGGCAGCCGAAATGTCCGTCACGCCTACGCGAATCACGATGGAGACGGCAAGGCGCATCACAGCGATGGGATTTCCCAGTTTGTTTATGGGTTTCGGATCCGCCCCGTTCGACGTATTGGGGGATATGATGCGCGGAACCCGGGGCATTTTGATGGATTTGTATCGTTGCCCCGAAAACGTGATCCATGCCTCTGAAAAAATTCTGGAGCTATCGCCGGTGCCGGAAATTCCGCTCGGAGGTCCGCCGCTGATAATGATCCCCCTCCACAAAGGGGATGACAGTCACATATCCCTGAAGCATTTCGAGAAATTTTATTGGCCGACCTTCAAGCAGCTCATGATGAATATGATCAATGAAGGCTTGATCCCGGCGCCGTTTGCGGAGGGGATCTATACCCAGCGCCTGAAGTATCTCACCGAGATGCCGGAACGTTCGGTGCTGTGGTTCTTCGATAAGACCGACATGCACAAGGCAAAGGACATTCTTGGCGGCCACAGTCCGATCATGGGCAATGTGCCGATTACCATGATCGCAACGGGAACGCCCGAACAGGTAAAATCCTGCTGCAAGGATCTGATCGATTACTGCGGGAAAGGAGGCGGATATATCCTCTGCTCGGGAACTCAGCTCGACGATGCAAAAGAGGATACCGTTAAAGCAATGATCGATTTCACCAAACAGTACGGAGTCCGCAAATAGGATAAAAAGCAAAAACGCCACGGATTCCACATCTATTGAACATGTGGGGACGGCTCTCCAGAGCCGTCCCGCCCGAGCGATCGTAGGACTGGACATCCGGACGGGTCTGGAGACCCGTCCGCACATTTTCTATCACTTGTTATCACGGATTGCTGCGGATTTGGAGCTGTGAAAATCCGTGGAATCTGCGGCCACGGGAGAAGTGGATGTCACTGGCAAACCTTGAAAAGAGAATTCAAGCGATTGAAGACCTCGAGGAGATCAAAAGGCTGCATCAAAACTACATCAATTTGATGGACAATCTCCGGTATGAGCAGGTGCTCGACCTCTTTACGGAAGACGCGACCGTGGAGGTCCGGCAGTCGGGAGTGAAAAGAGGCCGCAAAGAGCTGTCGGAGATCTATCACAACTTAGCCAAGACAAGGGGCAGCATCCGCTATGACGCGCACTTGGCCGTGGAGCCGGACATCAAGGTCAACGGCGATACGGCCCAGGGAACATGGCTGGTCTACATGTTGTTCTCCACACCATCGATCCAATGGGTCCAGGGCAGGAATGAATGCGAGTATAGAAAAGAGCAGGGGAAATGGAAAATCAGCAGACTGAAATTCACCAGGACTCTGGCGTCTGATCCTGCTTTATACCCTTAGGTGCGACAGGCTCGTCGCATAATCTTCGAGTCTTCGAGTCTTTGAGTTAAAATCAAACTCAAGGGCGCAATTATGGACATCCGGAAAACACGCACTCTGATTTTGAATCGCGGAACTTCCGAAGAAAAACGCAGGGAACTGCTCGACTATTTTCATGCAACCTTTGAAATCGATGAGGCCCTGTTCAAGTCCTTCACTTCCGATGACGCATTCTATATTCGAGCGGAAAAGCTGCGTCATCCTCTGATTTTTTATCTCGGGCATACCGCCGTTTTCTACATCAACAAGCTGATTGCGGCCAAGCTGCTGGGCGAGCGAATCAATCCGAAGTACGAATCGCTTTTTGCCATCGGTGTCGACGAAATGTCCTGGGACGATCTGAACGACTCTCACTATGACTGGCCCCGCGTCGAACAGGTGATGGCGTACCGTCGAAAAGTGCGCGAGACGGTGGACCGGGTCATTAAAACAATCTCTCTCGCAATGCCCATCACTTGGAACTCTCCCGCCTGGGCCCTGATGATGGGAATCGAGCATGCCCGGATCCACCTTGAGACCTCCTCCGTGATCATCCGTCAACTGCCGTTGGAATATGTTTCTCCGCATCCATTGTGGGCTCGATGCACGACCAGCGGAACGCCCCCGGAAAATGTCTTGGTTCCGATCCCAGCCGGAACTGTCTCGCTCGGCAAGACCAAGGGGCACCCGCTGTACGGTTGGGATAACGAGTATGGTTCGCTGACCGCCACTGTCGACGAGTTTCAGGCCGGGAAATACCTGGTCTCGAATAAGGAATTTTGGGGATTCATAGAGGCGGGGGGATACGAACAGAAAGATTGGTGGACGGAGGAAGGCTGGAACTGGAAAACTTATCGAAACCAGACGCATCCGCTCTTCTGGGTTCCAGATGGGAATTCATACCGCTTCCGGACCATGCTAGAACTCATCGACATGCCTTGGGATTGGCCTGTGGAGGTGAACTATCTCGAGGCCAAAGCCTTCTGCAACTGGAAAAGCGCTTACGGAAAGCCGGTGAGGCTGCCGACCGAGGAAGAATGGTATCGGATCCGGGACATCTCCAATATCCCGGACCAGCCATACTGGGACGCCGCTCCCGGAAACATCAATCTCGAGCATTATGCATCTTCCTGCCCCGTGACCGAGTTCCGGTTCGGCGATCTGTACGATGTGGTCGGAAATGTATGGCAGTGGACAGAGACCCCGATTTATGGTTTCAGCGGATTCGAGGTTCATCCCCATTACGATGATTTTTCAACCCCCACATTCGATGAGAAGCACAACCTCATAAAAGGGGGGTCATGGATCTCGACCGGAAACGAAGCGACACGGGATTCGCGCTATGCTTTCCGACGTCATTTCTTCCAGCATGCCGGATTCCGTTACGTGGAAACGGAAAAGAGCGTACCCCGGTACGGCAACGTCTACGAAACCGATACGCTGGTATCGCAATACAGCGAGTTTCATTACGGCCGCGAATATTTCGGCGTTGAAAATTTTCCCCGACGGTGCGCCCGAATTGCGATCCAGCAGATGCAAGGAAGGCGCACAGAATGCGCTCTCGATATCGGCTGCGCCGTAGGCCGGAGTTCCTTCGAACTGGCGCGCGGATTTTCCCGCGTCACCGGGTTGGATTATTCCGCGCGTTTCATCCGGATCGCGGTTGACCTTAAGGAAAAAGGGGTTATCCGTTATGTGCTCCCCGAAGAGGGGGAGATCGTTTCTTACCATGAAAAAAATTTCGGGCAATTTGGGTTCGAGTTGATCAGGAATAAGGTTGATTTCTACCAGGCGGACGCCTGCAACCTGAAGCCGCTCTACACAGGCTACGATCTGGTGCTTGCCTGCAATCTAATTGACCGGCTGTACGAACCGGCGAAGTTCCTGACGATGATTCACGAACGCATCAACAAGGGAGGACTTCTGATTCTCACCTCGCCTTATACCTGGCTCACGGAGTTCACTAAGCGTGAAAAATGGATTGGGGGATTTCGGAAGGATGGGGAGAACTTAACCACGCTGCAGGGGTTGACGGAATTGCTTTCGCCGAATTTTGTCAGCGTGGCCGAGCCTCAGGACATTCCGTTCGTGATTCGAGAGACGAGCCGGAAATTTCAGCACGTCATCTCTCAAATGACTATTTGGGAACGTCGCTGATTCAAACCACGAAGCACACGAAATACGCGAAACAAAATTTTCGTGCGTTTCGTGTATTTCGTGGCTAAAGCTTTTTATTTCTCGCCCTTTTGCTTGCGAGCGGCTGCGGTCTTGCGCAGCGAGCGCCGGAGCGAGTGCAGTTGTCTCCTTACGTTTTTCAGCCCGGAATGGTCATGAGCCTTAAGGGCCGCGTCGCGTTTTTTCTTCAATTCCTTCATCTGTAATTTGA
>JBEKKY010000221.1:0-6619 GCA_050010475.1 Acidobacteriota bacterium
CAGATCTTCAGTCCGGTCGAAGACAGCGGCATGCGAAAGCGCACAGGCGGCTTCAATCGCCGAGGGGATTCCCACGGCTGAAATCAGGAATTCGCGTCGAGAGGTCATGCATAACGATAATCCCGTTTTGTTTGCCATGTCAAACCACGAATGGAACCCGTTTCCCGATGACAGGTTAACGCGTTGACGCGTTCACCCGTAAACAGGCCAAAGGGTGCAATCAAAAGTGCGAGTCAGCAAAAACAATTTGTCATTTGTGATTGGTTTTTGGTGATTTGTCATTTGAGAAACATCATCTCCTCACCCACGCTAATCGCGTCCTCTTCGACCCGATCCGAAAGATAACAAATAACCAATAATCAATCACCAATGACAAATTCTTTGGGCTCCACCGAACATTGAGCCGCACTTCCGTTTGACTCGCACTTCTAATTGCACCCCCGGCCAAAAGCTTTATTCTGATTCTGGCCCTGTCCATGGTAGAATCGCCGAGTTTTGCAGGCTCCCATGCCAATTAGGCTGGGGCCGGGAGGAGGAGAAGGCGATGGCGGATGAAGATATGAAAACTCTACAAAGAGCAATGGCTTCGACTTCTTGACATGTCGGATGACATCAGACTATTCATCCAACAAAACGATGGGCAGCTCAAGTCCAAAGCGTCGTAACCGTAGTTGGTTATGAGATACCGCCGGCTGATGCTGCGATTAATTGCGGTCAATCCCCGATAGGCGGAAGCTCGCAGAGAGTTATGACCTTACGGGCGCACATCGCCAAGCTGAGTTACGGTGATCTGCAAATAGGCTCCATCGACGATCGAGTGAAGGCGCAATCGCCCGGGAGTATCCCGGACGCGGAGATTTGGATAAGGATTACTGCATTAGCAATTTCATTCTATAGCAACAGCGCACCGCGTTTGTCCCTAAAGAGGGGCAAGCGTGTCGCGGACTGTTAGCCCTATTTAGCACACATGGAGAGAGTATATGACGGCAAAATTAATCCTGGGCACTGAAGTCCAGGCGACTATTCTCAAGGAAATAGAAGCAGAAGTAAAAAAGATCAAGCAGGAACGTGGTGTTGTTCCGGGGCTGGCAACCATCCTGGTTGGAGATAACCCGGCGTCCGTATCCTACGTCACTCTTAAAGTGAAGACGGCCCTTAGCCTGGGCTTCAAAGAAGTGCAGGACAATCAGCCCGCCGATATATCTGAAAAAGCCCTTCTTGCGTTGATCGATAAATACAACAAGGACGAATCGATCAACGGAATCCTGGTGCAGCTGCCTCTGCCGAAACACATCGACGAGAAGAAGGTGATCAATGCGATTGACCCGGACAAAGATGTGGACGGTTTCCATCCGGTCAACGTGGGCAGACTGATGATCGGGGGGAGCGAGTGCAAATTCCCACCGTGCACGCCTGCCGGCATCCAGGAACTGATCGTACGCACGGGGGTCAATACATCCGGCGCGGAAGTGGTTGTGGTCGGCCGGTCCAATATCGTGGGCAAGCCGATTGCGAACATGATGCTCCAGAAAGCCAAAGGCGCCAACTCCACTGTGACGATCGTGCACACCGGCACCAAAGACATGGCAGCCCATTGCCTCCGGGCGGACATCCTGATCGTGGCGGCGGGAGTTCCTGGCCTGGTCAAACCGGAATGGATTAAGCCGGGCGCATGCGTCATCGACGTGGGCGTCAACCGGATCGGTGAAAAGATCAGCGAAAAGACCGGCAAGAAGGTAGCGATCCTCCGCGGCGACGTGGACTTTGACAAGGCGAAGGAGATTGCAGGGTCGATCACCCCGGTGCCGGGCGGCGTTGGGCCGATGACCATCACGATGCTCATGAAAAACACGCTGAACTCACTCAAGTTCAAGCTGGGCATCGCCTAGTTCATTAGTAAAATCGGAGTCGGTATCGGAATCGGGGTCGAATGAAGCCTTTTTCGATCCCGATTCCGACCCCGACCCCGATAAAACCGGCAATCCTGCTCCTCTTCCTCAAAGTAAGTCCACAAAAACAATCCCGACATATGATAACTTTGGGGCCAGGAGCGTCCGAACGATGGATTATTCCCTTTTGGAACTTGTGCCAAAAGAAAAAACGCCACGGATTACACGGATTTCACAGATTTTAAAATCCGTGTAATCCGTGATAACAAACGTTCTGTTTCTTGTTTTTTCAGCAAGCTTTTATTCGAACATGGATCTGTCGAGAGGCGGTCTCAGAAAGATGATAAAACATGTGCGGACGGGTCTGGAGACCCGTCCGGATTTTCAGTCTTGGGATCGCTCGGGCGGGACGGCTCTCCAGAGCCGTCCCCACATGTTCAATAGCGGTTCTCGGCTTTCCTTTGGTTGCGGCCCGGCCGCGCTGTGAAATCCGTGGCGTTTTTCGGTTTAGAGGTACCTCAGGAATTTGTTGTTCTCGTCGACGAGGACGATCTTGGGAGTCATCGGTTCCGAGGTTAACTCGAATCCCATGACAATAATTTCTTCTTCAGCTTTGATCACGAGGGCGGCAGCCCCGTTCATGCAGATCTCGCCCGATCCGGGTTTCCCGACAATCACATACGTCTCGAGCCGATTTCCCGTAGTGTTGCTGACCACAAGAACCTTCTCGCCCGGCCACAGCCCCGCCTTCTCGATCAAATCCCGGTCGATCGTGATGCTGCCGACATAATCGACATCGGCTTCGGTTACGCGTGCTTTATGAATCTTTGACCGTAATACCCAACGCATAAGATTTTCCAGCGGAAATAATGCCCGAAATATGGCCTCTAGTCCACAGCGAAGCAAATGTGGGGCAAAAACGTTTCTGAAAAGCGACTAAATCTGGCTTCGGTTAGCTATCCCTGGGCGGATGTCGAGAAAGCCCGGAAACCGGTTGCGGCTTCCGATGATGTGTCGGACAGTTCGGAATTGAACAAAAATCTTTTGGATAAAGCGAAATATGGATTGTATCCGCCCGGTTCTTCTTTCAAAATTATTACGTCCATTGCTGCCCTGGGAACACTTACGGATGTGGAGACAGTCCGCTTTGAATGCAAGCGGCTGCCGAACGGCCGTGTGGGAATTATGTCCGAGGCTGGGGCAAGCCAATCCGCGATGATCTGCTTGACAAAGAACCGCACGGCAGTACGGACCTGGCAAAAGGATTGATTTTTTCGTGCAACGCTTATGCGATTCTGATCGAGAACGGACGCTACGGAGGGTGATCCGCGGCGCCGGCGGCAGCCGAAATTGCGGATGCTGCGGTTGAGCTTGGATTAATCGGACGGGAATAACGGGAGTAGAGAAATGGGATTTTGGGACAGGTTCCTGAAAGCGGAGAGGAACATACGCAGCCGGGTTGAGAACGCCTTCGGACGTGGTGTGGCCCAAACACCTCTCGAAGTTCGCAGGGAAATTCTCGAACAGGTGGAAGCCAAAGTAGTAATTGATAAAGGAGGGAACCTATTCCCCTTCGCGAAGGTCGTGGTTGCGCTGCAACCGCCCACAGAGGCAGTTGCCAAAATTTTTAAAACCGCATTTCTGCAGGACGGATCGCTCAAATCGAACATCATCGACAAATTGAAGGAGTCCCAGGCTCAATATCCCCCTGAAATGGAAGTCAGCGTTGAACTGCGGCAAGTTTCCAATGCGGCTCCGGAACAGGCTCCCCCGATCTTTCAGCTGGATTTTATTATGCCCGATCCGTCGCGCAAACCTGAGATTCCTGAAACCAAGCTGGTCATTGTCAAAGGCTCGGCCGAATTTCCCGAATACCGTTTGAAAAAAGAACGCATTTTGGTCGGACGTCTGTCGGAAGTGCTGGACCGTGAAGGGAGGATGGTGCGTATAAACGATGTGGTTTTCCTGGACAATGGCGACGAGATCAACTCCACCGTGGGTCGCGCTCATGCCCGGATCTGGTTGAATGCCGAAAAATTGGAATTCCGCATCATCGATGAATCCAGCCGCTATGGGACCCGCATTATTCGCGCAGGGAGATCCATCGAGATTCCCGGCGGAAATACTCGAGGGATCCGGCTCCGTTCCGGAGACGAGATCTATTTTGGCCAGGCCTGCCTGAGATTTGAACTGATTAATCCGGAGTAAAAATAACGCAACGGATTCCAGCAGCCCAATAACGAAAGCAGTCGCGGAACAGAAGAGTCCGGCTGCCCAAGAAGTCCATCACTTATTTTGTCACAGGCCCTTACACGCGCCGAGGTCAAATCCGCGCTGGATCAGGCAGCAAGCCAGAATTCACCCTCGAAAAAACTTCGTTTCTTGACCGCAAATGGCAATGTCCGCTGGTCAATTACAACAAGTGATATACAAATCGCAATTTGTTCGATGCCCCATTGGGCCACAATCATGGTCCTGCGACAATTTGCCGCATTTATGATAGGTTTGCATCTGCCATATTGAGAGCAAGGGAGACTTGAAACCGAATCGATTGACTCCCCGAGTTGGACGCGCCGTCAAGAGCCGCGTGCCAGTGCTCTTGGTCTCTTTGCGGGTGGAGTCATTCGCGGCAAGTGATCTTAGTTCTGAAACACAAGCTTTGAAGGAGGCTCCATGCGTAAGCTCGTGTTCTGTTCTTGTCTGGCGGTCCTTCTGATATCGGGTTCCCATCTCCACGCAACGATTTTTGGCAAAATACAAGGAATCGTACACGACCCGCAGCATCGGCCCCTGGCCGGAGCATCGGTCGCGCTGAAGGCGATTACCTCGGATTGGTCTCAAACCGCTCAGACCGACGACAACGGTGAGTTTTCGTTCACCACCGTGCCGTTGGGCGATTACAGGATCACCGTCACTCAATCCAAATTCGAGACTGCGGAGCAGACCGTCACGGTCGTTTCCGGATCATCGCCGATTCTTCACTTCCAACTGGGGATCGCGAGCGTAAATCTAGCCATAGTTGTTTCGGGCCATCCAGAAGTCGCCAATGTGGATTCGGTAACCCCAACCACTCTAATCGATCGCCGGGACATTGCCCAAACCGCCGGCGCCGATCGCACCAACAGTATGGCGATGATCACCGACTACACTCCCGGCGCATATGTAACCCATGATATGCTGCACATTCGCGGAGGCCATCAGGTCAACTGGCTGATTGATGGCGTACCTATACCCAACACCAATATCGGCACTAACCTGGGCCCGCAGATCGACCCCAAGGACATTGATTATCTCGAAATTCAGCGAGGCAGCTACGATGCCCAATACGGAGACCGAACGTATGGCATCTTCAATATTTTGCCCCGCAACGGCTTTGAGCGTAACAATGAGGCGGAACTCCTCACTTCTTTCGGCAATTGGCGCCAGACCAACGATCAGGTGAATTTCGGAGGGCACACCAAGCGCTTCGCATATTACGTGAGTTTCACCGGAAATCGCAGCGACTACGGTCTGCAGCCCCCGATCGGACAAGTGGTCCATGACGCGGAGAACGGTTACGGAGGATTTGCGTCTTTCATATTCAACGCCAGTTCCCTCGACCAATTTCGGCTGACCGCGGCGCTGCGCCAGGATTATTACCAGATCCCCATTGACCCGGATCCCAACTCATCCGGAAATCAGACTTTTGCCAGCTACGGCCTTCACGATAGCGAGCGTGAACCCGACGGGTACATCACCTTCTCCTGGGTCCACACATTTAGTCCAAACCTGCTGCTGACGGTTTCGCCCTTCTATCACTACAACCAGGCCAGCTACAACAGCTCGCCGAACGATTCCCCGGTGATCACGAATGTAAACCAGGCCTCCAATTATGCCGGTGCGCAAGCGAGTCTGAACGCGACCATTTTGAAGAAAAACGAAATCGAGGTGGGAGTGTACGGATTGGCCCAGCACCAAAGCAACTTCTTTAATAACGTATTCACGGATTGCGGTACCAGCTGTCAAAACTTCGGCCCGTCTTCAGGTGCCGTGACCGGCGGCCTGGTGGAAGTCTTCTTCAGCGACCGATTTAAGGCGACGCCGTGGCTGACGCTGATCGCCGGCTTTCGCGATTCGCATTTCAACTCCGGCTCCGTGGGCGGAGGAACCCAGCCGGCCATCGTGGAGAACGCGCCCGATCCGCGCTTGGGCGTCGCCGTCCGGGTGCCGCGCCTGAACTGGGTTTTTCGTGGCTTTTACGGCGTGTTTTACCAGCCGCCTCCACTGCTGACGGCGACTGGTTCATTGATTGATTTAGCCAACAGCCAGAGCCTGACTTTCGGCCCACTGCGTGGAGAGCGGGATCACGAATATCAATTCGGCGTCACGATTCCGTATCGCGGCTGGGCGCTCGATGTCGACACCTTTCAAACAAGCGCCAGGAATTGGCTGGACCACAGCAATATAGGAGAGTCGAACCTCTTCTGGCCGCTCACTTGGGACCGCGCCTTGATCCAAGGTTGGGAAGCCACACTGCGTTCCCCGCGCCTCTGGCGCCGCGCTCAGGCACACCTGGCCTACTCGAATCAGATCGCACAGGCCTCGGCGCCCTTCACCGGAGGCTTGATCTGCCCTTCTCCCATTCCTGCGGGATGCGAGCCGCCGCCGGGATTGTCACCGTTGGACCACGATCAGAGGAACACGTTGAACCTGGGTGTCAATGCAATGCTTCCCTGGCATGCGTTCGCTTC
>JBEKKY010000222.1:0-6297 GCA_050010475.1 Acidobacteriota bacterium
CGGCCGATTCGCGCAAACGTTTGGCCATCTCCAAGTTCATGTCGCTAATTGCTAATCCGTGGTTTGGCGGTATAGCCGGAATTGCAAGCATAATCAGTCTTCCGCTCGCGATTTATCTGTACGTGTCGGGACAAGCCCATCCCGCTTTTACTATGTATGTGCATCCGGTCAGAGCTGCAATTGTGAAATCGGGGGAGACATCCTCGCTTAAAGTGCTATATAACAACAAGGAAACTGGCCCTAACATCACGGCGATACAGGTGGCTATTTGGAACGATGGGAAGCGGGCGATCCACGGCGATGATATTCTCGAAGACATTACGCTCCGGCTGGAGCCGCATTATACGATTCTTGAATCTCCTATTCGAAAATTGACACGAAGGGCTACGGGGTTCGACATCATTCGCTCAATTGATCAACTCACATTTAAATGGCGAATTCTTGAACCTGGGGACGGTGCTGTCATTCAGATCATCTACGACGGCCCGGCATCTGTACCTGAAGTTCTGCTGAATGGTACAATCGAAGGGCAAAGCAAGCTGATCACGATAGCGCCAAAGGACTCAGAAAAGGAGGACAAATCAAATTCTTCGCCACGAAGTGAAGGACTTAAGTTGGGACTCCTATTAATCGGCAGTTTTGTCCTAACACTTGTTATTTCCAAGCTGTTTCCAATAGTCTTCACACGATGGCCGTTTGTCGGCTATTTCATTGTTGTGCCTGCTGGAATTGCTGCGATAGGGATAGTTGCATTTATCGTTTGCCATATCTTTAATGCAGTCATTACTCCATATCCGCCGTTCGGATTTTAAGAAATATGGGGACAGGCTACGTAATTGCCGAATGCAGCTCTTCGGCTTGCGTTCTGGTTTATGCTTTCGAAAATACCTTCCCGTTAATATTTAAAAACGTTTCCCGTTTGATCTTGCTGTTTTGACAAGTCGTCGGAAACGAGAGGACTGCCTGCCGGCCCATAATTCCATTCGACCTTCAACCGCAACGGGGAACGGAAAACGGGGAACGGGGAACGTTTTTAGGTCTCTGTGCTGTACGAAACTTCCATGCGGCGAATGGCGAGGACAGCGACCCAAAGGACCAATGCCGTCACCCCAATAATGCCGCAAAGGGCTCCCGCATGAGAGGCCGGAGCGGCGGGATTCAGCAACAGCTGCAGAAGCGCCGGCATATTTTTATCTATTGGCGCCGGCACCGGGCACAAGGACTGCAGGTAATACAACACGCTCAGTTTCTGCAGCATTACCGGAAGAAAGCCGTTAATGGCCTCCCAGCCGAGCAGAACTGCTGCGGGAAGAATCGGGTTCCGCAGCAGCAGTCCTGCTGCGAGGAAGACGCTTCCGTATCCCACACACCCCAGGGCCGCCGCAGTTGTATACCAGAATGCGTGCGCCCATCCGGCAGCCTGCCAGTAAGTCTGAACTTCGGCGGGGTTCTGCATGAGCAGCAACACCCCGAAACATAGTAAGGCACCGCCGCCGAAGATGACGATGGAAGCGATCAAGCCCGCTCCATATTTGCCCGCGAGCAGCACCTCGCGGCGTGCCGGCGCAAGAAACCAGAAATGCAGCGTTCGATCCAGCATTTCGCCGCGGAAGAGATTCATAAATATTCCGAGGCAACCGAAAAAGATGGCCAGCCTGAGATAGAAATATTGAAAAATTCCTGCGAAGATCTGCCGGTCCTCTTCGAAGTTCATCAGCATGTTGATTTTTTTGGAGACGAGTTTTCCATCCTCGAATCCGAACACCGCTTCGCGGCGGCCGTCGGAATAATGCATGGTGCGGACGGCGGTAATTTCGTCGATAAACCGGGATCCCATCCCATTGACAATCCTGACGAACCTCTTATTATCAATGCTTGCCTGAACGTCGAAAAAGGCGGTATTCAGCTGTTCGTCCTCTCCTCCCGCACTCGCATGCTTGATGACTATCCGATTGATCTTCTGGATTTCTCCCAGATCCACCTGGAGATATTTGTCGATGGCGCCCGAGCACCAGCGGTCGCTTGCGCTGCCGTTAAAAGCCTTTTCCGGACCTTCGGCCGTGCTGCATGGAGCGCTGCCGGTAGCGGGGCGGTTTAGCGCAAGGTTGACCGAATCGTTTCCGGCATAAACTTCCATTTCACGGATTCTTGCATTCGGGTCTCCATTGTAGCTGGGCACCCGGATGTTCAGCCGGATATAGCGCGCCTCCAAAGCCGGCGCGATATTGTGGGTGGTGATTCCGGAAGCCTTCCCTTGGGGGCTGACCATCCTGTGCCTCGGATACTCGAAATCCCAATGCGGCTTGCCCAATCGTTGGATCACCGCCTCCGCTGTTTCCCCTTCGCGCGCGCTCTCCAGCAGGACCGGTTGGACGAATCCGCCGGACGAGAGACTCTGCCTTCGAATTTTCATCTGAACGCCGTGAAAGAAAAAAATGATGGTTGGAAGCAGCGCCAATCCGTAAACCCAGAAGGCGCGTTTCGAGAAGAAGGCGCGGCGCAATTCAATTTTTGCGATCGTCCATGCCTGCTTCAGCCGGGATCGGTATTCCACGAATCTACCTCCCCTCGCCAATCAGGTATTCGTACAAAGCGTCGACATTTTCGTCCGCCGGGATCACGGCGTCGATCCCAAGGCCGTCCAGTGCAATGCGGCTGAGGGCGCGCGAGAACTGCTCGCGGTCGCGGGTCATCACGAGCAAACCCATCCGGTCCTCATTCAGCCGGACCTCGGTAATGTGATTTTCCTTGAACAGCACCGACGCAACTCGCGATGCATTCCGGCAACGGACGATGAACTGGCTCGGGCGTTCGTGAATTTCTTCGCGCACGTTGCGGATTTTGCCTTCGGCGACAACCATTCCATTGGATATCAGGACTATCTGGTCGCTGATGACGTCGACCTCCTGCAACACGTGGCTGGAAAGGATCACATGCCGTCCTTGAGCGGCCCATTGATGGAAAAGAGCGATCGTTTCGGCGCGGACCAGGGGATCCAGCCCATTGAGCGGTTCATCCAGTACCAGAATTTCCGGTTCGTGTGCAATCGCCTGGGCCAGCCGGATTCGCTGCCGCATGCCTTTCGAATAGGCTGCCAGTTTGCGATGCGCTGCCTCCGTGAGGCGAAGTTGCTGGAGCGCCTTCCAGGCCTTCTCTTCTGCTTCGGCGCGGCTGTATCCGAACAGGAGGAGGCTGGTCGAAATGAAGTTGAAGCCGGTTGCCCAGCGAGGGGAGGCATCGTATTGGGTCGCGTATCCGGTGATGCGCATCAGGTTTTCCGGATCCCGTGGCGAGAGGCCGCGCATCCGAATTGAGCCGTCGTCAGGGTGAATGAGCCCCGTCATCAGGTTCATCAAAGTGGTTTTCCCGGCGCCATTGGGGCCCACGAGGCTCGTGATGCCGGGCGGGATGCTTAGCGACACATGGTTTACACCCAGCACTTCCCCATAAAACTTCGACACCTCATCGAACTCCACTGTCTGCGGGATCACGTGATCACCTCAATCGGGCGCAGTTTACGCTCAATCACAATTGCCAGCAGGAGCATGAAGGATAGAAGAACCAAGGCGCAGGCGGCAACACCGGGACCTTCGTTTGGATCTACGCCGAGCATGGCGCACCAAATCCGGCGTGAAGCCCATTGGGGACTCAGCGCATTTCCCCATGTGACGCGGAAAATGACATTAACCATTCCGGACAGGCCTCCCATGATGAAGAAAAATCCAAGCACCAGGCCGCCCGAAACAGCCTTCATTTTTGTATAGGCGGAACTTGCCATCGCCACAAGGCTGACCAGCAGGCCCCAGATGGCAAAACCGGCAACTACGCCGAAACCCAATCTCCAGTTGCCATGCAGCCAATCCGAACCTGCCATCCCGACTTGCATACCGAACAACAGAATCCCGGGGACCCAGGTGACCAGCGAAATCAGGACGAACAGCGTGGCAAGCCTGGCAAAGGCGTAGTCGGACCTGCGGAGCGGCCGGCTGAAATAGAGCGGCAGAGCGTTGTTTGCCAGGTCTGGCGCGATCAGTCCCGGACCGGTAAGGGCTGCAAGAAAAAGGGCAAAATCGGCTTGAACGATCATGAAGACGAGAAAGAAATTGCCGTTGATACTGATGAAACTTTGGAACTGCTTGCTAAAGCCTTTCAGCAGTTCGGCATGGTTGGTCAAGTAAATGAAAATGGCGCATAACAACGGCCAAATCATTGCAATGACCATGAGCAGCGGAACGAGCCGCTGTTGAAACATCCGGCGCCACGCGAATCGCGGCAGCACCATGAAGCGCGTCCAGTAGCCGGTGATCGGGCCCTGATATTTCTGGTAGCCCCGCTTGTAAACAGCCATCTATTCACCTAAATCGGTATCGGAATCGGTATCGGGATCGCAATCGGTTTGCGTCTTTCGATTTTCGATAGCGATTACGATACCGATTCCGATACCGATTCCGAATAACTATACAGCCATTCCGGCGTTCTCTCCCGGCGTATGCTGGATATGGCCCATCGCCTTTAGAAAAATCTCTTCCAGCGTGTCGCGGCGATAGGTGAGTTTCCTTACTAGGAGATTCTGCTGTCCCAATAAGTTCCACAACGCCTGAATATCCACATCGGGCGGCAGAACGATGCGCCAGCGGCCGTTTCCTTCCGTAACACCCTCCGCGCCGATCTCCGGGAGCGAGCTGCGCAGGTTTGTATCGTCGCCCGTGATCTCCAACTCAACGAAGCATTTGTTCGAGCGCCGTTCTTCCTCGAGATTGCAGTTTTGCACGATCATGCCGTCCTTCATTATTACGACTTCATCACAGACCTGTTCGACGTCGCGCAACAGATGTGAGCACAGAAGAACGTTCATCCCTTGCTCTTCCTTCATCTCACGGACCAGTTTCAGCATGCGCTGACGGGCCGAGGGATCGAGCCCGTTGGTCGGCTCATCGAGGATCAGGAACTCAGGACCGTGCACGATTGCCTGTGCCAGCTTGGCCATTTGCTTCATGCCTTGAGAATAGGTCTTGAGTTCGCGATAGCGTGCTTCGCCCAGTCCTACGTGGAATAATGCTTCGTGAGCTTTTTCGAGAGCAATCCTGGCGGGCAGGCCGGAAAGCTCCGCCATCAGGCGAAGAAATGTCACCGCATTCAAATTGGCGATGAAAGAGTCTGTTTCGGGCATGTAACCGATGCGGGCCCTTACCTCCCGCATCTGCCGGCGGGAGTCGAATCCAAGCACTTGAACCGAACCGGCAACCGGCTTGTGAAATCCCAGCATTGTCAGGATCAGCGTCGACTTCCCGGCTCCGTTCGGGCCAAGGAGCCCGATGGCCTTGCCGATGCCTGAAATGCCAAGACGGCAGGAGATCCCGCGAAGGATCTCCCGCCGTCCGAATTTCACTCTAAGATTTTCCAGTTCGACAACCGTCGATGCCATTCAGTATTTTCCTGGTTGCGCTTTCGCAGTCTGAACCCCGGCGCTCCCAGGGTTCAATCCCTGCAGCAACAGGAAATTCAGAATCACTCCCGATAATCGAGTACGGCTGACTGCCCGGATTTGTTCCATCGTTCCACCGAAAGTCACCAGGATCGGGTCGCGCTCTGCGGCGAGTTTCTGGATGGACGCGTTTGGGACTAGCGCTGCCAGCCCTTGCAATACTCCATTGGTGTTCAGCCATACAAATCCCGACGGATGCAGCCCGGCTGATGTTGCCAGTTGCTGCTGGAACGCCGGAGACCAGACAAGCGGAGACCCTCCGTTGCGAGTTGCAATCGCCCTTGCCGCAGCCCCTCTATCGGAACCCGCAACCATGTAGCCGCGATCATACGTCCAGGTGACTGCAAAAGGAGATACTTTCATAGTTGTCCACGTCCGGCCATCGAGCGACTCCTGCTCGATTTCCATCCGCTCAGGCTTGCCGGCTTTTTCAAGCCCGGCATTCACCGCATCCGCCAGCTTGCGCATTGTGGAATCGAATGCCGAGGAGTCGTTGATGAGCATAGCCATAGTCCAGACCGGACCCGTTGCAGGAATGCCATCAATCGAGAGCGCGGACTCCGTACCCAATGCGCGGGCGAGATCATTGGAAAAACTAATCCCTATCTGCGCTTCCGCACTGGCAAGAATACTCTGGAAAGCAGGCGAAAACCGGAAAAGCTGAGCCGTGAGTTCGTCAAAAAGCTGCTGTGGCTCGCGAGTTGACGCGTACATGGCTGCGATAGAGTCGCTGGAAAGATACTCGGCTGCGCCGCCGGAACCCGTGCTGGCCAGGATCGAAGCCAAACCTGCACGCGCGCCCTTGAATGAGA
>JBEKKY010000223.1:0-6593 GCA_050010475.1 Acidobacteriota bacterium
GCCCGATCGCGATCGACGCTGTCGCAGCGGGGGACGGCGCATTCAGAACATTGATCGCATTGGGCGCTTCAGCAATAAGGAAATCATCCACCAGGGAGCCATCGGGAGCCACAATCTGCGCGCGCACTCCTGACCCTCCGGGATGTAAATCTTTGTCCTCGAGCTCCGGTACAAGCTGCTGAAGCGCGCGCAGAAAAGCGCGTCTGCTTAAAGACCTGTAAAGCTCATAGACCTCGGTGCGCCAATAACGCCTGGCCATTGCCCAGAAGCCTTTGAAGGTCAGCATGGCCATGAGGTCCTTCCAGCAAACGTTCCTGAACTTGTATCCTTCGCGGGCAAAGGCCAGCACAGCATTGGGACCTGCCTCATAGCCACCGCCAATTCGCTTCGTAAGATGGACACCCAGGAAAGGGAACTCCGGATTGTGTCCGAGTGAAGTCCCGAACAATTGATGAGGTTCCGGCAACGCACGGAGAGCCGCTCGGTTTCCAAAACGAAATTGCCGTCCTCCCGTCGGATACTCCGCACTTGCGCGGAACAGAAAATACTGCCGCCCGCCTCGGTGATCCGCGCCGCCATCGCATTCGCAACTTGTCTGTAATCCGTAATCGCCGTATTCGGAGAATAGAGCGCCCGCACCGCCTTTGCATGGGGCTCGATTTCGCGGATGCGCTCCGGCCCGATCATTTCCAGACCCTGGATTCCATTTGCGGTCCCGCGCTCGTATAAAGTCTGCAGACGCGGCAGTTCGTCCTCCGTGGTTGCGACGATCAGCTTGCCGCAGCGCTCATACGGCACTCCATTGGATTCACAGAACTGCATCAGCAGGCGCCCACCCTCCACGCAAAGCCTCGCTTTGGAGGATCCCGGTTTGTAATAGATCCCGGAATGGATGACGCCGCTGTTGTGGCCGGTCTGGTGGTCCGCCAGTTCCGATTCCTTTTCCAGAACAGCCAGCGCGTGGTGAGGGAATTTGGATTTCAAGGCCATGGCTGTTGCCAGGCCCACAATGCCGCCACCGATAATTGCAATGTCGAATTTTTGAATGTCCATTGAGCCAATCTCCCGAGGCTTGGAGTGCGGCCGCTTGGAGGCTGTCTCAAAACTGCCGGTCAGGTCCGAAGGACCGGCAGTGGCTAGGCCCGGCCGTAAGGCCGGGATTAGGGTGGAGGAACGAATGAGTGCCGAAGGCACGGTACCTAATGAATTTGTAAATCGCCCAAGCGCGGTATTTAAATCGGCTTAGTGCCGCGCCTTCGGCGCTCATTTCTCGTTCCTTTCCTACCCCGGCCTTACGGCCGGGGCTATTCACTACCGGCCCTTCGGGCCTCAAAAGGAAGCCTCAATTGGCTGCATATTGAGTTTTGAGACAGCCTCCTTGCTGCCGCCTTTCAGCATAGATAACACCCTGGGGGCAAAGGCGCAAGCTTGCGCACTCCAGGTCACAGCAGCAAAACTCCAACCGCTATCGTGACCAGCGTCAACGGTAATCCTACCCTGAAATATTCCCAGAACGAGATGGCAACCTGTCGCTTGGCTTTCTGAATGACAATCAGATTTGCCACGGATCCCAGCACTGTAAGATTGCCGGCCAGTGTGGATGACATTGCCAGAATGAGCCATGCACTCCTGGGATCGGCAAGGTGCGGAACCAGCGGCTTGAATATCAGGACTGCCGGCACGTTGCTGGCAACATTCGAGAGAACGGCGGCGACGGCACTGAGAACTGCCGGACGGTCAAGTCCATATCCGGACACGATAGCCAAAGCATGCGACGGCAGTGCCGTCTTCTCGATTCCGGCGATCACGATGAAAAGCCCGATGAACAGAGCCAGGAGGGAAAAATCGATTTCGTGATACACCTTTTCCGGTTTAACTCGCCGGCTGATGAGCAGCAGCGCACCGGTCACAACCGCGACCTTGGCAATAGGCCAGCCGATAAAAAAGAAAACGATCATCAAACCGGACGCTGCCAACGACTTCCACATCAGTACCTTGTTTGCACGAATGCGGCGGCATTCCAGCTTTACCGCCTCCGATTTACGGAACTCTTTGCGATAGATGATCGCAAGGATCGCAAATGTCAGAACGAGACCGGCCGCCCCCACCGGCGCGAGCTTTGCCGCAAAATCGCGATACGGTATTCCGGAAAAAATTCCGATCATCATGTTCTGTGGATTTCCTGTAATGGTCGCGACACTCCCGATATTGGATGCCATCGCAACGGCCAGCAGGTAAGGAACCGGATTGCGTTCTAATGCGAGAACAATCTCCAGCACGAGCGGGGTCAATACCAGGCACATTGTGTCGTTGACAAAGAAAGCGGAAAAAACTCCGGACACCAGGACGATGGCGGCAAGCAGGGTCAGCGGATGATGCGCATGCTCGACCACCCATTCGCTTACCACTGCAAAGAACCCCGAGAGACGCAGGTTTGCCACCACGATCATCATGCCGAACAGGAGGAGGATCGTGTTGTGGTCGATCGAGGCGTATGCCTCATCCAGAGTCAATACATTGAATGCGATCATCAGGCTGGCGCCGATGATTGCTGCGCCCGTGCGATCCACCCGAAAACCGGGCAAACGTCCGAGAGCAAGAACAAGATAAGTCCCAACGAAAATGCATGCAGCGGCAAGCATATTATTTGATTCCTGATTCCTGATGTCTAATTCCAGATTGAACAGCATAAGACGATTCAACGGTCAATTGAAGGTTTTAATCAGGAATCTGGAATCAGGAATCTTGCCGATGTAACATGCCCTTCGTAGATCCGGGGAGGGTACTCAATGGATTCACCAATAAATGGAGTTTTGATTTCCGGTGTCCAATACTATGGAATGCAAACAGAAGCAGAACAAAGCAAATTGTAACTGCAGCTACGAGCCCTGTTCGCGCAAAGCGATATGTTGCGATTGCCTGCGCTATCATTTAAGCAGCAGGGAGCTTCCGGCCTGCTGTTTTCCCGCGGATGCGGAACGGACCTACGACCGCTCTTTTGAGCACTTTGCCCGGCTGGTTGCGCAGCGTCGCATTTAAGGATCAGTATTGGAATCGGTATCGCAAAGGTACTTGCAGCCGAAATCGGCTGTTCAGGAATCGAAGAGTGCGGTGTTGACTTTTTTCTCCCGTACCGACAGGCTTAAAACATGCTCGAAGCCTTGATTATTGGGGGTGGCATCTCCGGTCTGACCGTGGCGCATGCCTCCGGATTGGGAAGCCAGCCTGGAAAATGCGAACTCTGGGAATGCACCGGTCGCCTGGGAGGCACGATCGGCACTGATCGCATAGAAGGATATTCTGTCGATTGGGGGCCGAACGGCTTCCTCGATCGCGAACCGCTGACGCTTCGGCTTGTGGATGAGCTTGGGTTGAAAAGCAGTCTCGAGCCGGCGAATCCTAAAAGCGAAGAGCGATTCATCGTAAAGCGCGGACGCCTTCACCCGGTTCCCTTTTCTCCCGCGAAAATGATCTCTACCGGGCTTTTGAGCCCGCTGGAGAAGGTTCGTGTTTTTTGTGAGCCTCTTATCCCCGCGCGCCGCGGAGACGGGGATGAATCGATTTTTGATTTTGCGGCGCGCAGGATCGGCCGGGCGGCTGCCGAAACATTTGTTGATCCCATGGTCTCCGGGATTTACGGCGGGCTGGCACGGGAGTTGTCTTTGCCTGCCTGCTTTCCGATGATGAGAGAAATGGAGATCCGCTACGGCGGACTGGTGAAAGCGCTGATCGCCAGGCAACGGGAGAAACGCCGTTCTGCCGGCAAAGTGGGAAAAGCAAAAACAAAATCCGGCGGACCCACCGGACCGGGCGGCCACTTGACTTCATTCAAGAGCGGGTTTGCTCTCATCATAGAGCGTCTTGGGGACCAACTGGAATCCATCATTAAGAAAAATCGTACAATCTCCCGAATCCGCAGAGTGGATGATGCGTGGGAAATCACCGACCAGACCGGACTCACCCAGCAGGCTCGAAAAGTTGTGGTTGCATGCCCTGCATACGCGGCAGCGCCTCTGTTCAGGGATTTTGACAGAGATCTTTCCGCCGCTTTTGCTGAAATTCCCTATGCGCCCATCATTGTGGTTGCGACCGGGCACCGGAGAACGGATGTCCGGCACCCACTAGACGGTTTCGGATTTTTAATCCCCCGCAACCAGGGAATGAGGACTTTAGGTTCGATCTGGACGTCTTCAATTTTTGAAGGGAGAGCTCCGGAGGGATTTGTTCAATTCCGCTCGATGCTCGGTGGTGCGGGCGACCCGTCGATTCTTGAGCTTTCGGACGACCAGCTGTGGATCACGCTGCAGCGCGAACTCGATCCGCTGATCGGGATCCGGAATGATCCGGCCTTCATCCGGATCTACCGGTGGGAGCAGGGAATTCCACAATACAAAATCGGCCATCGGGAGCGCCGCGCCAAACTCGAACAGTTGGTTTCCCACCATCCCGGTCTCTTCATCACCGGCAACGCATACTGCGGAATAAGCCTGAACGATTGCGTAAAAATGGCCTACGGCGTTGGCCGGGATTTGACGGCGTGAAATCGTTTGAGCGTTTACGCGTTCACGCGTTCACGCGTTTGAGTACTGACATATGAACGCGTAAACCCGTAAACGCGTGAACGCGTAAACGGTTTTTCAACGGCATTTCTGCACTACTAACTGATTCTCTGATATTTTATAATGCAGTTCTCAGGAATAAAGCTTTCGAGTATTGATAGATGCACACTTCCGAAAGGGCGCATTACTATGAAAAGGTCAAGTTTATTCTGGGTGCCGATCTTGTGCTTTACAGCTATAGGAATGATTCCAGGGATCGGATTTGCGGCCGCCTCCTGCGTGGATTGCCATAAAACCATTTCCCCCAACATTGTGTCCGATTGGCAAATAAGCAAGCACGGACAAGCTGGTATTGACTGCGCCGTTTGTCACGGCGACCAGCATACCTCTGCTGCAGACGTGGCCAAAGTTCAGATCCCCACGCCGGAAACGTGTGCACCCTGCCATGAGGAAAAGGTAAAACAGTATAAGGCCGGAAAACATGCATTAGCGTGGGTCGCGATGAAGGCAATGCCCACCATGCATTTCCAGCCTTCGGTCCTCACCGAAGGCATGAAGGGTTGCGGAGGCTGTCACAAGATAGGAGTCAAAACTGCGGCGGAAATAAAGGATCTGAAAAAAACCAGTCCGGGATTCGGCACAGCATCCTGCGACGCCTGCCATACCCGTCACCTCTTTTCCGTCGAAGAAGCGCGGCAACCGCAAGCATGCGAGACTTGCCATACGGGTTTCGATCACCCGCAATGGGAAATGTACTCGGGCTCAAAGCACGGGGTTCGCTACCAGCTGAAGCAAACCAAGATTTTGCCCAATAACGCGGCGGCGCCCACATGCCAGAACTGCCACATGCAAAATGGGCAGCATGAAGTCCGGACCGCATGGGGATTCTTGGCTGTCCGGTTGCCTATGCCTGAGAACATCGTGTGGAAAGAGGATCGCACTGCCATCCTGCAGGCGCTCGGGGTCCTGGATCCGACCGGACAACCCACTGGGCGGCTGAATGCCGTGAAAGGGGCGCAACTGGCTCGTCTGACGCAGGAAGACTGGCAGAAGGAGCGGGATAAGATGATCAAAACCTGCAACCAGTGCCATTCCGTTAATTTTGCGAAATCGGAATTGGAGAAGGGTGACCAGATCATCGCCGATATCGATCACCTGACGGCGGAAGCCATTCGTGTCGTGGCCGGATTGTACAGGGATGGGACTCTCCCAAAACCCGCGAACTATTCCTATGCGTTCCCGGACCTCCTGACATTTCAGGATGCGCCGACGCCAATTGAACAGCGGCTGTTTGTCATGTTCCTGGAGCACAGGAACAGAACCTTCCAGGGAATTTTTCATAATAACCCCGACTATACCTGGTGGTATGGATACAGCGAGCTGGAAAGAGATTTGACGGACATCAAGTGGATGGCGGCAGAGATGCGGCGAACCGGCAAGAGCGTGGCAAAAGTTTCGCAGCCTGCAGCCAAGAAAGCTGCAAAGTAGTCGCAAACGGGGACGCCACCCTTTTCGCCAGTTCAGCTTTCGCTGGAACTGTATTGCTCTGGTGAAAAGGGTGGCGTCCCCATTTTAATTCCTCTTTATTTCCGCTTCAGTGGCGTTGTGTATAGAGACAATGTGTGGGTGGCGTTGTCTTCGTTGGAAATCACCGTGATCGTCTTATCCGCGACAATCCCATCCAGATCATAGTCGTGGGTTACAATTCGCGAACCCGGCTTCAGCTTGTCCAGTTGCGGCAGGAGTCTTCTGTTCATTTCCGGCAGAAGGTAAAGCGGGATCACATCCGCCTTGCTCAGATCGAGCGTAAATATGTCGGCCTGGACGATCTTGACCAGGCCCGCGACATGATTCCTGGCCACGTTTTCCTCAGAGGCCTGGACCCTCTCGGGATCGATATCATAACCGACTCCGCGGCAGCCGTATTTTTGGGCTGCAAGAACGAGCATCCGGCCATCCCCGCAACCGAGATCGTAAACCAGATCGCTTTTTTTAACCTTCGCCATTCGGAGCATTTGGGAGATAAGATCGTAG
>JBEKKY010000224.1:0-6278 GCA_050010475.1 Acidobacteriota bacterium
TGCCGCAGCTATGACTCTTTAACTGCATCCCATTGGGTGTGAATTTCTGCAGGAGCGTGGACGCCCAGGTCTTCTTCGCATTTCTGAATTTATATTTCCCGCCATCCGGCCAGCCGTCCCAATACCCCGTGCGCCAATCCTCTATCACATAAAGACCTCCCGGTTTAAGCCATTGCGTAAAGAGATGCCAAAAACTGATGCTCGTAATTTCTCCAATGTGAGAGGCATCGTCGATGATGATGTCAAAACCTGCGGGAGCGCATTCGTGCCCGATCCGATTCAAGAGACTCAAGTCCCTTTGATTGCCCTGATAAACGTGGATTTTGCCTGTGGTATCGTTGATCTCCACGTGCTCCAGGTCTAATCCAACGATGGTCCCCGTGCGGAAATAGTCCCTCCACATCAGCAGAGAGCCGCCTTGGTGAATGCCGAGTTCAAGCAACTGCACTTCCTGATCTCTCAGGCGCCTGAAATGCTGTTCATAATGAATCAAAAAGAGCTTGGACTTGCCGGCCTTGTGTTGGTTAGTGAGCAGAAGGTCTTCCATGGGAGACTCCTTTTACGTGTTGAGAGTATACAGAAATTACGGCCATAAGCTGCAAGGAATCAGACTCTCATCCGCTTGACGATACAAACCTCAGAGTGGGGACGCCACCCTTTTCGCCGGAATAATCGCGGGTCCAGTGAAAACTAAACTGGCGAAAAGGGTGGCGTCCCCACTTGCGCAATCAATGGAGTGCCGCGCAAATATTGGCTGACCTGCAGTAGTGGCTGGTGGTTAGTTGGGGAAGATCTGCTAATTGTTTGCCACTGCCGGCTGCCCACTGCCGGCTGCCGGCTCCAACTCCAGACCAAATCCCAAATCCTTGATCACTCTGGAAAGGGTTTCCCCGATGGACTGGTGCACGACGGCATCGGCCAGCCTATCGAGAGGAGTCTCGGTGCTGTTGATGATGACCAGTTTTGCGCCGTTGTTCTTCGCCTGCAGGGGAATTGAAGCCGCGGGTTCGACGACCAGCGAGGAGCCAAGTGCAAGGACAAGGTCGGTGCTCATGGATAAATCAAAAGCCTCGGTCAAAACATCCGCAGGCAGCGCCTGGCCAAACGAAATCGTTGCCGATTTCAACAATCCTCCGCAATGAATGCAGTGAGGAATCTCCACACCCGCTTCCAGACGTTCCTGTATTTCATCAGGGCTGAAGCGCGCATCACACTCCAGGCAGAGGCAGTAACGGCTGGTCCCATGCAGTTCCAGCACGCAGCGGCTTCCGGCCTCCTGGTGAAGGCCGTCGATGTTCTGAGTGATTATTGCAGCAAGCATTCCTTCCACTTCAAGCCGGGCCAGAGCGCGGTGTCCGTCATTCGGTTTCGCCATCTTTAGCTCGTGAAACCCTTCCTTTTTCATCTTCCAATATTGACGGCGAGCATCCTCGCTCGTCAGGAAGTCGCGAAACAAAACGGGCTGGTACCTGCTCCAAATTCCGCCGGGACTGCGAAAATCAGCAACTCCGCTCTCAGTGCTGATGCCGGCGCCCGTGAATGCTATGGCCCGCTTCGATTCGGAGAGGTACTTTCCGATTTTTGCGATGGCATTCTGTTCGCTATTCATATTCTATATAGAGCTTCATAATTGAATGTCGTGAAAAAGAGGCCCGAAGGGCCGCCAGAGAATAGCCCCGGCCGTGAGGCCGGGGTAGGGGATGATCCCCAAGTCTAGCACCGAAGGTGCGGCACTTGAAGTGCCAGTCGTGCCGCGCCTTCAGCGCTCAATCTCTCTGCAATCCTATCCCGGCCTGAAGGCCGGGCCTAGCCACTGCCGGCCCTTCGGGCCTAGGAACTTCGATTCTGCCCGTCTTTGCTGGTAGCGGATTTTTGTTGCCATATATAATTTATAGCATGAAAAGCGAAGGAGCGATGAATCAAAGATGGGAACTCGCGCCTGAACTAAGTTGCGCGGGTATTTCTATGCGCAATTCCGTAAGCTATATTTGATTCGATGAATCCATTATCCGTATTCCACCCGGTTGTTCGAGAGTGGTTTGAGAGCAGATTTGCTTTACCGACAGAGGCGCAGGCGCTGGGCTGGCCGGCAATTTCACAAGACCGCAATACCTTGATAGTAGCGCCGACCGGATCCGGAAAAACGCTGGCCGCATTTCTTCTGTGCATTGACCGTTTGTTTCAGGCAGCAGTTCGTGGAGCGCTTCCGGAATCCGCCCAGGTTGTCTATGTGTCCCCCTTGAAGGCGCTGTCCAACGATATCCACAAGAACCTTTCGGTCCCGTTGCAGGAAATTACCGAGCTTGCTCAAAAGAGAGGTCTGGGGGCGCCCGAAATACGAATTGCAGTTCGAACGGGAGATACTCCCGCACAAGAACGCCAGGCGAGAGCTCGTAAGCCGCCCCACATTTGGATCACGACTCCCGAGTCCCTGTACATTCTCCTGACATCCGAAAGCGGGAGGCGTGGCCTTCTGGAAGTCCACACGCTGATTTTGGATGAAATCCATTCGATTGCCGGTAACAAGCGCGGTTCCCACCTGTCGATTTCCGTGGAACGTCTATGTGCTCTGGCAGGTGCGCCGATTACACGGATCGGGTTGAGCGCCACGGTGCGTCCGATTGACGAAGTGGCGCGCTTTCTCGTCGGAGCCGAGGGCTTGGATTCCGGCGGGCGGCCGCGCTGCGCCGTCGTCGACACCGGGCATCTTCGGGCGATGGATCTGCAGGTTGAAATGCCGGACGCGGAGCTTGGCCCGATTGCGACACATGAACTCTGTGATGAAACAATCTCGCGCATCGCCGGCCTGATCGGGGAGCATCGGAGCACTCTTGTCTTTGTCAATACCCGGCGCCTCGTCGAACGTGTGTCGCATATCCTTTCGCAGAAGATCGGCGAAGAGAATATTGTGGCTCACCACGGCAGCCTGTCCCGAAAGACCAGACTGAAGGCAGAGGAGAGGTTGAAGGGCGGAGAAGTCCGGGCATGCGTTGCCACATCCTCGCTGGAACTCGGGATTGATATCGGCGCGATCGATCTGGTTTGCCAGATCGGCTCTCCACGTTCTATCAGCGTACTTTTGCAGCGGGTCGGGAGATCCGGGCACTCGCAATGCGGCTTTCCCATCGGGCGGGTTTTCCCGCTCACACGCGACGAGCTGATCGAGTGCGCGGCCTTGATGTACGCGGTTCGAAAGGGAGAACTGGACAGGCTCCACATCCCTCCATGGCCGCTGGACGTCTTGTCTCAGCAGATTGTAGCGATGTGCGCCGCAGACGAATGGAAGACCGAAGACCTGTTCCAGACCGTCCGCAGGGCATATCCCTATTGCAGGCTGCCCCGCACCTGTTTCGACCGAGTCGTGAAAATGCTTTCGGAGGGATTTTCCACGCGTCTCGGACGCAGATCGGCCTACCTTCATTTTGACAGCATTCATGGAGTGCTGCGTGGACGACGCGGCGCCCGGCTTGCGGCAATCACCAGCGGCGGCGCCATTCCCGATAATGCTGATTATGACGTGATCGCGCAGCCGGAAGGCACTTACGTTGGGAGCGTGAATGAGGACTTTGCGGTTGAAAGCATGGCCGGAGATGTCTTTCTTCTCGGAAATACTTCCTGGCGCATCCGGCGCATTGAAAGAGGCCGCGTGCAGGTCGAGGATGCGCGTGGCCAGGCGCCGAACGTCCCATTCTGGCTCGGCGAGGCGCCCGCTCGAACGCAGGAGCTGTCGCATCTGGTCTCTGAAGTGCGGGACGGGATTGAGCAGCGTGCGCCCGACCGGGACGAGTGCCTGAAATGGCTGATGAAAGACGTTGGACTTTCGCTCGCCGCTGCCGAGCAGGCCTCTGAGTACATCGCGGAAGGGAAGCGCGTCCTGGGGACTGTCCCGACCCAGGCGCATGTTGTCGCGGAACGTTTCTTTGATGAAGCCGGCGGAATGCAGCTTGTGTTGCACGCGCCCTTCGGGGCGAGGATCAACAAGGCCTGGGGCCTCGCGTTGCGCAAACGCTTCTGCCGCAGTTTTGATTTTGAACTGCAGGCTTCCGCCACAGACGACGGGATCAATCTTTCGCTGGGACCTCAGCATTCGTTTCCCCTCGGGGATCTCCTCCTGTTCCTCAGGTCGCAGCAAATAGATGAAGTGCTGGCTCAAGCCGTTTTGGCCTCTCCCGTTTTCGTTACACGATGGCGTTGGACGCTGACTCGCTCGCTCGCCCTGCTGCGGTTCGCGGGTGGGAAACGGGTTCCTGCTCCCATCCAGCGAATGCGATCCGACGATCTGCTTGCATCGGTTTTTCCTGCTCAGGCTCAGTGCCAGGATAACAGGACAACACCGGAGGTTGAAATCCCGGACCATCCTCTCGTTTTCGAAACCTTGCGGGATTGTCTCCACGAAGCAATGGATGTTGAAGGTCTGCGGCAGGTGCTTCAGCAGATCGAGCGCGGAGAAGTTCAGTTTACCGGCAAAGACACTCCCATGCCTTCGGTCTTCGCGCACCAGATCCTGAATGCGATGCCCTACGCTTTTCTGGATAACGCTCCTCTCGAGGAAAGACGCGCTCGTGCCGTTATTCTTCGCCGCGCACTTCCGGAACAGGCCGACGAACTGGGAAAGCTGAATCCAGAAGCTATCCGAAGCGCGGCCGAGGACGCCTGGCCTGCCGTGCGGGATGCCGATGAGCTGCATGATGCCTTGATTGGACTTGTTTTGCTTCCGGAAAACCAATTGCACAGGCTCCCTGAACAGGCTTCCTTGTGGCTCGATTCCCTTGTTCAGGAAGAACGGGCATTTTCGGTGGAAGCAAACGGTCGCAATTACTGGGCGGCAACGGAAAACAAACACCTTGTTCCCCTTGCGCGCGGCGGGCCGGCCGATGCTGAGCGATTCGTCCCCACGATCAGAGGCTGGATTGAAGCAAGCGGTCCCGTGACGGCAAAAGAATTGGCTGGAGTTCTGGGCTTTGCTTTGGAAGAGGTTCGCACCGCGCTGATTCAGCTGGAGGCGGAAGGGCTGGTTCTGCAGGGATTCTTTTCCGGGAAATCCGAAACGGAGTTCTGCGATCGTCGCATTCTGGCCAGGATTCATCGGGCCACCATCGCACACTTGCGAAGGGAAATTGAACCGGCGTCCCCGTCCACGTTCCTGAGATACCTTTTTGAATGGCAGCATATTGCTCCGGGAACACAGCTGAAGGGCATCCAGGGAGTTCTGGAAATCATCGATCAACTCCAGGGATTTGAGGCGGCGGCCGCAGCCTGGGAAAACGAGATATTGCGGGCGAGAATCATGGATTACGAACCCGCCTTTCTGGACAACTTGTGTCTCGGCGGAGATGTCGTCTGGGGCCGGTGGATGCGGCGCGCAACGCAGGCCGAGATCCCGTCGCGCCGCCCCGGATTGACGCGAACCGCTCCAATCGGGCTTGGATTGCGGGATGACTTGCCTTGGCTGCTCGATGAGACTCCTGGTGACGAAACAGCCCTTTCCGCGCCGGCGCGTGATGTGCTCGACTTCCTGCGAAAACGCGGCGCATCTTTTTTCCTGGAAATTACTGCCGGCGCCCGGCGCCTCCCGACTGAGGTGGAAGATGCTCTCTGGCAGCTGGTCGCTGCCGGCCTGGTAACCGCCGATTCATTTGCCGCCCTTCGTTCTCTGGCAAGCGGCGAAACCAAAAGACTGGAACGCTCCCGGCGTCGCCGAAGACAACCGCGCCGGACACGCGAGGGGCGATGGTCCCTTCTCGGCCACCACCAAACAGTCCGCGGAGACCGAGTGGAGTTTTGGGCGCAACAGTATGTCCGGCGATATGGAATCTTCTGCCGGGAGATGCTGCTGCGCGAAGCATCCGCTCCTCGCTGGCGCGAGCTTCTGCCAATCCTGCGCCGTTCCGAAGCGCGCGGTGAGATCCGCGGCGGGCGATTCATTGCGGGCCTGAATGGAGAGCAATTCGCTCTGCCGGAAGCGGTAGAGGCGCTTCGCGCATTGCGGCGCAAAGAACCTCGAGGGCAATACCTTAGAGTTTCGGCTTGCGATCCGCTGAACCTGGCGGGCATTCTTACGCCCGGTCCGCGAATTCCGGCTGTGCTCGGAAACCGGGTCGTCTATCGAGACGGAGTCCCGGTTGCGGCCTTTGAAAATGGGCAGACTCGAATCCTGACGGAGGTTGAAGATGCGGACCTTCCTCTCGTGACCCGCCTGCTCGATGTTCGGCCGTTAGAGGTTTTTTCGGAATGAAGCCGGGAGCGCCGGCGTCTCGCCGGCTCTTTTGCGGCGTTTA
>JBEKKY010000225.1:0-6267 GCA_050010475.1 Acidobacteriota bacterium
CATAAGCGGACGCCCGCTGTTCCATCAATGTGCGGATCCGCTCGACCCGGTCACCCCGAAGCATCGGCCGATCTTCCCCGGAACCGGCCCGCGTCAGGATGGTCTGGATATCTGCGGTGAGATTGACAATGACGCCGCAAGCCTTGAGCTTTTCCAGGTTCTGCGGATTGACGATTGTTCCGCCTCCGGTTGCGATCACGCACTGCCTTCGTCTGGCGATCTTCTCCACCATCCGGGATTCGAGCGCTCGAAATGCCGCCTCGCCTCTTGAGGAAAAGATTTGCGGAATCGGCATGCCTTCTTCCGCCTCGATCGCGGCGTCCATGTCCAGAAAATCGTAGCCAATGATCGCGGCCAGCCGTTTCCCAACTGAAGATTTGCCTGTAGCCATGAATCCACACAAAATCACGTTTGATTTTTCTTCCCCAGCCACTGTCCACCTCGCTTGGCTTATCTTAATCGTCAATCGTCAATCGTCAATCCTCAATTAACCCGTGGTATGTTAGTAGCGATCTAGACATAGGAGGAGAGCCATGGAACCGTGGCGATCTGCAATCACCACATCGGATGAAAAAAACATATTCATTCGCGGCTATGACATTGCTTCATTGATGAAGCGGGCGTCTTTCACGGATACGATTTATCTTTTGCATCAGGGCCGTTTGCCGACACAGGCAGAGCGCCGGCTTCTGGACGCAATTCTGGTCGGCGTATCGGATCACGGTCCAGCTGCGCCTTCTGCAGCCGCAGCCAGGATGGTTGCCTCCGGAAACCGGCAATCCCTCGAGGCGTGTGTCGCGGCAGGCGTTCTTGCCATGGGGGACGCGCACGGCGGCGCGGCCTACGAATGCATGCAGATGATCGCCGAGGGGATTGAACTTGCGCGTCATGATTCCATATCCATTCAGGATGCCGCACAGCGTCTGGTCGCGCTGGCAAAATCAAAAAAGAAACGAATCCCGGGAATAGGACATCGAGTCCATACCGAGGATCCGCGAACACGGGTCCTCTTTGAAATGGCGCGCGAATGCAATCTGGCCGGCAAGGGGATTGAATTCATACAGGCGTTGGAAAAATCCGTTCGGGAACAAATCCGGCCATTGCCCGTCAATATCGATGGAGCGCTTTCGGCCGTTCTGCACGATTTGGGATTCGCGCCGCAAGTGGGCAAGCTGATCTTCATTATCGGACGGGTGGCAGGCGTGACCGCTCAAATCGTTGAGGAGTACGTGCGCGAAAAACCGATGCGGATCCACATTCCGGTAGAATACGACGGCCCGACTCCGCGCAAGTTGTAATTAGTTTTGTAATCATGTGCGGACGGGTCTCCAGACTCGTCCGCTGCAGATAATCCCCAAAAGCCGGACGGCTCTGGAGAGCCGTCCGCACATGAAAGAGGCGAAAAAAACGCCGATGAAAATCCTGGAAGGGGTCCGGGTATTGGATTTGACGATGGTCCTGGCGGGGCCGTTCACCACGCTTCATCTTGCGCTTTTGGGCGCAGACGTGATCAAGATCGAGCCTCCCGGGGCAGGCGATCTGGCGCGCAAGCTGGGGAATGTGCCCGAATTGAACGACAAGTTGATGGGAACAAGCTTCCTTGCCCAGAACGCAAACAAAAGATCTCTCACCCTGAATCTCAAAAAGGGAGAAGCACAGGAGATCTTCAAGAAGCTCGTACGCCGCGCCGACGTTGTTGTGGAGAACTTCCGGCCGGGGGTGATGGATCGCTTCGGTCTTTCCTTTCCAGCGTTGCGGGACATAAATCCAAAGCTTATCTACTGCGCGATCTCCGGATTCGGCCAGACCGGCCCCGATGCACAAAAACCGGCATACGACCAGATCATCCAGGGCTTGAGCGGAGTGATGGCAATTAACGGCGATGAAACCCTGAATCCGCTGCGCTGTGGGTTCCCTGTATGCGACACGGTAGGCGGGCTGAACGCCGCTTTTGCGATTATGGCTGCGCTGTTCTATCGCGAGAGAACAGGTCAAGGACAATTTTTGGATATTGCATTACTCGATTCCATCATGCCGCTCATGGGCTGGGTTGCAGCCAATCTCCTGATCGGAAAACAACAGCCCGTGCTGATGGGAAACGACAACTTTACGGCAGCACCCTCCGGCACTTTCGCCACAAAAGACGGCTACATCAATATCGCCGCGAACAGGCAAGAACAATGGGAATCTCTCGCCGACATTCTCGGGCTTCCGGAACTGAAAGAGGATCTTCGATTCCAGAAGCGGGATGCCCGCAAAAGAAACCGCAAGGCGCTCACGCCGCTGATCGAATCAAAGCTGAGAGAAAAGGAGACGGCCTATTGGATTAAGATCCTGAATGCCCGCGGCATTCCTGCCGGCACAATTCTGGGACTCGAGGATGCTCTGCGCCAGGAACAGATCGTTCATCGCGGAACTTTGCAAACAATTCCGGCCGAAGGGATAGGAAATCTGCAGCTGTTCAATTTAACGGCGAAATTTGAGAGGGCGACGGCGCGCGTCGAATCTCCTCCGCCAAAGCTGTCGGAACACACAAATGAAATACTGAGTGGGCTGGGATACTCCGAAGAACAAATCGATGCTCTCAGACGTTCCGGCGCCATTTGATTCGAGATTCGAAATTCGAGATTTGAGATTGAAAGGCAGCCGCTGATAAGCTTTGCTTACAATTTCGAATTTCGAATGTCGAATCTCGAATTACAGTCGTTCGATGATTGCGTTGGTCATCATTTCTGTGGACGCGGCCCCCTGGGCGAAAACGCCGGCCCCTCCTGTCAACCGGAGCATATCGTAAGTGCGTACTTTTCCCTCGGCGACCACGGCCGCAATGGCGGATCGAATCTTTTCCGCTTTTTCGGATTCCTCCAGATAATCCAGCATGAGGCACGCGCTCAAGATCATTGCTATGGGGTTTACGATGGATGGCTTGAGATTTTCATACTTGGGCGCAGATCCGTGGGTCGGCTCGAATATAGCGCAGGTCTCGCCGATATTGGCGCTGTTGGCGAATCCCAATCCGCCCACGAGCCCGGAAAAGGCATCACTGATGATATCTCCGAACATGTTGCTTGTTGCGATGACCCCGTAGTCCTCGGGATTCTTGTTCAGCCACATCAACTGCGCATCGATGTTCGTTTCCCAAAACTGGACTTCCGGAAACTGGGGAGCGATTTTTTTCGCTTCCTCCCGCATCATTCCGGATGTCTCCCGCATGATATTCGGCTTTTCACAAAGAGTCACGCTTCGATACCCCCAGCGCCGCGCATATCGAAAAGCCTCGGTGATGATTCTCCGGCAGGCGTTGCGCGTGATTATTCTGCATGAGATTGCCAGGTCTTCCCCGGGCACGGACTGAAATGGCGCCATCTTGGAATGAGCGGCGAGAGCGGACCGGACACTTTCCGGAGGGTTTGTCCACTCAACACCGCTGTAAAGACCTTCCGTATTTTGTCGGAATACCACGACATTGATTTCGGGTTCGGCGATCCCGTTTCCGGAACGACGGATGTAATTGAGAGGATTTCCTTTGAGCGTCCTGCAGGGGCGGATGCAGATGTCGAGATTGAAATGTTGGCGCAATCCGACGATGGGGCTGTAATAAACAAAGCCCTTCTCTTTGAGCTCCGGACAGAGTTCCCGGTCGGCCTGATCCTTAGGCTTGGAAGTAATCGCTCCAAACAGGCCGATCCGATATTTTTCCAAAAGGTCCATCGTTCGCTTGGGCAACGCACTTCCCTCTCGGCGCCAGAACTCCCATCCGATATCTGCGGGGAAATAATCGGCTTGGAAGCCGGCGGCATCGAGAACTCGGAGTGCTTCAGGGAGAAGGGTTTTGCCTATCCCGTCTCCGGGCATGATCACAATCTTGTGTCGATCCATGGGAGTGAATATATCCCGGAAGTTGCCAAAATGCGCGAAATTCTCGGCGGGAATGTGCTATAAGGGCCTGTCAATGAATTTTGGCGCGGCGCCCTTCGGGCTGCGGTCCGCAGGCCCGCGCGCTTTGTTGCTCGCACCTCACGCAATACTGGAATGCTTGTCGCTCGCGCCTCGCCAGCGGGCCTGGGGGCCGGCAGCAAAGTGTAAACGTTATTCATTGACGGGCCCTAAGTGCCGCGTCTCCAGGACTGTTCCTGAAACAAAATAGTGTCGGGACCGGCTGGCGCTGTAAACCAATGGATCTGGCCTTAATTCAGGAGCCGCAAACTTGATAAGACAACTGCAAAAAGTGCGCTGGCTTATTTTAAGCCTGTTGCTTGTGGCGACGACGATTAACTATCTGGACCGTGCGATACTGGCAGTGCTCCTGCCGGAGATTCGCAAGCAGATCCATATTGATTCAATCGCGTATGGAAACATCACCTTCTGGTTCCAGATCGCTTACGCGGTGGGATCGCTGATCGCCGGCAAACTTCTCGATAAGTACGGCACGCGGATCGGATACGGCATGGCTGCGGCGCTCTGGTCCGTTGCCGCAACATTGAATGCTTTTGCTGCAAACGCCCTCCACTTCGGATTGCTCCGGAGCATGTTGGGTCTGGGTGAATCCGCCAATTTCCCGGCCAGCAACAAGGCAGCCGCGGAGCTTTTCCCGCCCAGTCAGCGGGCCACCGTGATGGGGGTTGTGAATTTCGGCACGAATTTTGCCCAGATTATCGGCCCTCCGATTTTCATCTGGATTGCGCTGAAAGTGGGATGGCAGGCGTGCTTTGCCATCATCGGCGGCATCGGGTTTTTATGGTTGCCGGCGTGGTTCCTTGGATATCACCTTCCGAAGCAATCCGATTCTCGCGTTCAGGAAACAGAAACCAAGCTTTCGATGAGAGCAGTGCTGCGTTATCGGCAAGCCTGGGGATATGCCTTGGCCAAGTTTATGACTGATCCGGTGTGGTGGTTTTACCTGTTCTGGATACCTATTTATCTCAGCGATGTGCGACATCTTGCGGCGGCCCAACGGGCGACCGCCCTGACTGTCATCTACGCCATCTCCGGTGTTGGAGGACTTATTGGGGGAACCTCTTCGAGTTATCTGATCAAGCGCGGGTGGACTGTCAGCAAGGCCCGCAAAATTCCTATGCTCGTCTGTGCCATCATTATGCCTTTCTCTGCTTTGGGTGTGATTGCACCCAGTGCAACCGCGGCAGTCCTGCTGTTCGGGATAGGCTTGGGCGCCCATCAGGCCTGGATGGCAAGTCTCTTCACCACTCCGTCGGATGTGTTCCCTAAACAGGCTGTTGGAGTGGCAAATGGCTTGGGCGTATGCCTTGGCGCATTGGGAGGGGCTCTGTTTTCAGGCCTGATCCCCGGCCATATCATCCCCCTTGTAGGATATGTCCCAGTCCTCCTGACGATGAGCTTTTTCTATCTGATTGGCTTGGCAATTCTTCATAAGCTCATGGGCAATCTGGAACCGATCGCGCTGGAAGAAATTTCTGATTCCAGATTCCAGATTCCTGATTCCGGATCGGTTTGAAATCAGGGACCAGGAATTAGGAATTATACAGAAGGTCCTAAATAAATGTGCATGTCGCTTGAGGCCCGAAGGGCCGCCAATGAATAGCCCCGGCCGTCAGGCCGGGGTAAAGGATATGATGAAATTAAGCGCCGAAGGTGCGGCACGTGAAGCGCCAATGGTGTCGCGCCTTCAGCGCTCTATCGCTTCGTAAACCGATCCCGGCCTGACGGCCGGGCCTATTTCCTTTCGGCCCTTCGGGCCTTGCTACCCTATGAGCATTCATTTGTGACGCTCTGTATAGGAATCAGGAATCAGTGAGAAGCTAAGGACTGGGCTGCACCGCCTCTTCGCACCTTAACCATCTCGGCAATGATCGAAAGCGCAATTTCTTCGGGTGATTCTGCATTGATGTCCAGGCCTATCGGTGCGTAGACCCGTTTCAACAGTTCTTCCGGAATACCTTCCTCATCCCTGAATCGTATGAAGCAGGCTTTAACCCGCCTTTTGCTTCCGATCATTCCAATATACTTCGCGGGGCTGTGAATGACTTGCCGGAGGCAGGGTTCGTCAAACTGATGCCCCCGAGTAATAAGCACAATATAAGTTTGAGGCGTGATCTCGATTCCACTCAAGGTTTCCGCCATATCGCCGACCAGCACCTCGTCGACATCAGGAAAGCGTTCCCGGTTTGCGTACACGACACGGTCATCGATGACGGTGATATGGAAACCGAGGATTTTGGCAAACTTGACCAGCGGAATGGCCAGATGTCCTGCTCCGACGATAATCGCTTTTCGAATTGCAGGAATTAC
>JBEKKY010000226.1:0-6243 GCA_050010475.1 Acidobacteriota bacterium
CCTGCGTCGCGGCGCCTCGCATCTGCCCGCTCGGCGCTCGCGCCAAAATGTACATGTTATTCATGCGCAAACCCTCAATTCAGCACGCGGCCTGCGTCGGGCGATGGCTCTTTTTGGACACCTGCAGGACCTTGGACATGTAGGTATAAATGACCGGCGTCAGATACAGCGTAATCATCTGAGAAAAAAGCAGTCCGCCTACAACCGTGATGCCCAGCGGACGCCGCGACTCTCCACCCGCCCCGAGCCCGAGGGAAATGGGCAACGCTCCCAGCAATCCTGCCATGGTCGTCATCATGATCGGACGGAAACGAATCAGACACCCTTCATAAATGGCATCGGCCGGGCTCTTCCCCTCTTTGCGCTCCGCTTCCAACGCAAAATCAATTTGCATGATCGCGTTCTTTTTCACGAGGCCGATCAGCATGATCAAACCGACGAAGGCATAAATATTCAACTCGACCTTGAATATCAGCAGAATCAGCAGCGCGCCGAAACCGGCGGACGGCAGCCCCGAAAGAATCGTCAGGGGATGCACATAACTCTCGTAAAGCATCCCAAGCACGATGTAAACCACCAGAATCGCGATGAGCAGCAGCAGTCCCAGATTGTTCAGAGAATCCAGGAATGTCTTGGCGGTTCCCTGAAAGCTTGTGGCTATGGTTGCCGGCAGCGTTTGATTCGCAACCTCCTGGATCCGTGTCGTAGCTTCGCCCAGCGATATTCCCGGCCTCAAATTAAACGAGATCGTCACTGAAGGGAGCTGCCCCGAATGATTGATGGTCTGAGGCATGACGTCGTCCCTTAATTTGACGAACGTGCTCAAGGGAATGAGAGCGCCTGCAGGCGTTTTGAAATGAAGCAGGGAAAGGTAGTCCTCGTGCTCCTGAAACTTCGGCAGGATTTCGAGCAAAACGTGATATTGATTGCTGCTGCCGTAAATCGTAGAAGACCATTGCGGGCCGAAAGCGTCGTACAGCGCGTTTTCCACCTGCAGCATGTCCAGATTCAGTGCTGCGGCCTTGTCGCGGTCTAACTCCACGTTGATTCGCGGCGTTTTGATCTGCAGGTCGGTCGTGACGTCCTGAATAATCGGAATTTTATTTATTTCCTGCTCGAGTTTTTGCGCCTCGCGATACAGTTCGCCGGTATCCGGGCCCTGGATGGTAAAGTCATAGGAGCTCTTTGACATGCGTCCGCCAATTCGAATTGCCGGCGGAACGGTCAGGAAAGCACGGAGGCCCGGAATTCGGGACACCTTGGGCCGAAGCCGTTCGGCGACTTGAGCCGCGGTCAGATCCCGGTTCGCGCGGGGCTTGAGCTGGATCTGGTACCGGGCTGTATTGGTATTGCTGACACTTGGGATGATTGCGTCGATATACGGATCCTGGCGCAGGATGTTTGTCAGCTTCTCCGCATAGGTCACCATCTGGTAGTAGGAGGTTCCCTGCGCAGCCTCCAATGTGCAGTTCAGCTGATCGTTGTCGACATCGGGAATAAATCCCTTTGGGACGACAACGTAGAGGTAAGCGGTCGCTCCCAGAACTCCGAAAAAGATCACAATCATTACGGGCCGATGGCGCAATACCCACTGCAGGCTTAGTTCATAGAAATGAAACGTGGCCCGGAACAACCTTCCGGAACGTTGCTTTGCCTCGCCGGCGTGGCGCAGAAAGCGGCTGCAGAGCATCGGCGTGAGCGTGATCGAAACCAGGCCCGAAGTGAGAATCGCGACTGTGATGGTTACTGCGAATTCACGGAAGAGCCGGCCAAGGATCCCGCTCATGAACAGCACTGGAATAAAAACTGCCGCCAAAGACAGCGTCATCGATACGATCGTAAAGCCGATCTCTTTTGAGCCGTTGAGCGCCGCCTCAAGAGGTTTTTCCCCCTTTTCCATATGACGCACGATATTTTCGAGCATCACGATCGCATCATCGACAACGAATCCTATGCACAAAATCAGAGCCATCATGGACATGTTGTCCAGAGTGAAATCCAGCATGTACATGACGGAGAAAGTTCCGAGAATGGAAAGCGGCAGCGCCATACTCGGGATCATCGTGGCGGAGGCGTTGCGCAGGAAAACGAATATCACCAGGATGACTAGGGCTAGAGTGACCACCATCGTCGTCTTGATGTCGCGAAAGGCCTCCCGGATGTTTCTGGAAAGATCGCCCCGAAGGTGCAGGTGCACGGAGGGCGGCAGCAAAGCCTGGAAACTGGGCAGCAGCTCTTTGACCGCATCGGCAACTTCGATCACATTGCTCCCGGGCTGGCGCATCACCATCAGGCTGATCGCTCGCGGGCTGCCGTCCTTGGTTACAAACCAGGATGCATTTTTATTGTTCTCCACATCGTCGATGACGTTTGCCACGTCTTGGAGACGCACCGGAGCATTATTGCGATAGGCGATGACCACCGGACGGAAAGCCGCGGCATTCATAAGCTGTCCGGTAGCCCTGATGTTGTACGCCTGATGCGGTCCATAGAGCGTCCCGGTGGGCGTGTTGACATTCCAAGCCCTCAGAGCATTATCCACCTCGTTGATCCCTATTTTTTTGTCGACCAGCTTCTCGGGATCGACCTGGGCGCGCACCGCGTATTTTGTGGATCCGAAGACCTGGACTTCGGCAACTCCATTCACCATAGAGATGGGTTGTGCCAAAGTGATTTCCGCATAATCATCCAATTGATAGAGAGGCAGGGTGGATGAGGTCAACGCCAGCATCAGGATTGGCGAACTGGCCGGATTGCTCTTCCGGAACGAAGGGGGCGAGGGCAGGCCTGCCGGAAGGAGAGGCATCGCCTCACTGATCGCGGTTTCCACATCCACGGCTGCACCGTCAATGTTCCGGTTCAGGTCGAACTGCAGGGTAATCTGCGAGGACCCCTGCCCGTTGGACGAGATCATGGAATCGATTCCGGCAATCGTCGTAAACTGGCGTTCGAGCGGCGTCGCCACGGCAGATGCCATGGTTTCAGGATTAGCTCCGGGCAGCCCAACGCCGATATTCAGGGTTGGGAAGTCCACATTTGGCATGTCGCTGACGGCCAAAGCCCGGTACGCCAGCACGCCGAAGAGTGCGATAGCCAACATCAGGAGGCTTGTGGCAATCGGGCGTCGGATAAAAATTTCCGAAATATTCAAGGCACGTTCCCTCCAGGGCCCTGTCCCCTGCCCCTGCCGCCTGGTCTGCCTGGTCCCCCTCTCTGGCCGCCAGATCCGCCTCCCGGTCCGCCGGGTCCTCCCGGGCCTTCACCGGGGAGTTGCACACGGCTGCCGGGAGCCAATCGCAACTGACCTTCAAGGACGACAGTTTCACCCTCCTGAAGTCCCTTCTCGATCACCAAATCCTGATCGACCCTCGCCCCCGTAACCACCGCACGCAACTCTACCGTCCGATCGGGCTTGACGACAAATACGTACATTCCGTCCTGTCCCGTCTGCACGACCTGATTAGGAACTACAAGCGCATTGGGTTCCGTAGCAAGTCTTAGCGTGACCCTGACGAATTCGCCGGGCCAGAGCTTATGATCCGGGTTGGAGAAGGTTCCTTTCAGCCGGATCGTGCCGGTTGTCGAGTCCACAGTATTGTCGACAAAGGTCAATTCACCGGTTTGCTGCCGAGAGGCATCATCCTGAGCCGAAACGATTACTTTCTGGCCCTTGCTGATCGATTTCAACTGATCTTCCGGGACCGAGAAAGTCACATAGATCGGTTCTACCTGGTTGATTGTAATTAAGGAGCTGTTGGTACTGACTACGTTCCCCTGCTTGACATCCAGGTTTCCTGTACGGCCATTCAGCGGAGACCGGATCGCCGTGTAGTCCAGCATAACCCTGGCGTTCTCCAGAGCCGCTTCTGTCGCCTTCACCGTCGCCTCGGCGCTTTGAATTGCAGCCACGTCCGCGTTCGCAGCTGCCGAGGCGGCGCGGGCATTCGAACTCATTTGTTCGGCCTGTTCCTTCGACACAAGGCGACGCTCGAACAGGTTTGAATACCGTTCCGCTTCTGCGCGCGCGTAATCCTCCTGCGCCTGATCGCGGGCCAGATTGGCCTGCACCTGTGCCAGCGTAGCCTTGTCTTTTGCGAGGTTCGCCTCGGTCTGATTCAACTGGGCCTGGTATGTGCGTGGATCAATCGTAAACAGTTGATCCCCTTTTTTAACAAAATCGCCTTCGCGGAAAAAAACCTGAGTGATCTCGCCGCTTATTTGAGACTTCGCGGTAACCGTCAGGTAAGCTTCCACATTCCCCACAACCTGCAGATCGATCGGCACATCCCGTCGAACTACCTTCCCAACGGTGACGGGTACCTGGTTACCCATCATTCCCATCCCTTTTTTGGCAGCACGGGCGGAATTGTCACTGGTCGTCGAACAGCCCTGCAGAATCAAGGAAGACAGTATGGCGGGAGAACCCGCGAGCAGCATCCAAATCAGGATCCGGTGTGATTTCCACGTTGCATTCAAATCCATAAGCCTCCTTGAGATACCTGAGGACATAACTATACCTAATAAAAATGCACACACATTAATACGAATCTACCAGTAGCTCCCGTTTCGGTAACCATTTTTTTCTTCATTTTAATGAAGGCTCGTAATACTACTGCAGCCTGGCATAATCTTTCCAGTTGTTTGCTGGAATGCTTAGCGCCGGTCAAAAAACCTATGTCCCTCCCGACCGTTTCACTTGAAAAATGGGGACGCCACCCTATTTCGCCTATCTATACAGAACAGAGCGTCCTAAATAAATGCGCATGTCATTTGAAACCGAAGGGCCGCCAGTGCAATAGCCCCGGCCGTCAGGCCGGGATAGGCTTGCGAAGCGATAGAGCGCTGAAGGCGCGGCACCATTGGCGCTTCACGTGCCGCACCTTCGGCGCTCATTTTTATGCTAATGATATTCCCCGGCCTTACGGCCGGGGCTACTCTCTGGTCCGAACCGGGGACATAGGTAACGGAATAATCCGAGCACATAGGTAACACTTCTTTAAGATGGCATCCCGAAAGGAGGGGGCGGGAATGCCATGGAGGAAGACCAGTGGTATGGAAGAACGTTACCAATTCGTGATGGAGGCGCGGGAAGAATTGGGTCGCATCACTGAACTATGTGCACAATACGGTGTCAGCACTAAGACCGGCTATAAATGGCTGAATCGCTATGAGCGAGAGGGGCTATCCGGCCTGCAGGACCAGAGCCGGGCTCCGAAAAAGCATCCCAATCAAGTATCGGAGGAGATAAAAGAAACAATTTTGCAGGCTCGTCGAGCTCATGCAACATGGGGGCCCAAGAAACTCCGGGTATTGCTGCAGCATGCTCACCCGAAGCGATCGTGGCCGGCGTTAAGCACGATCGGTGAAATTATTAAATCCAGCGGTTTGTCCGTACCACGCAAGTTTCGTCGGCGGGCAACACCATCCACCCAGCCATTCTCGGAATGCAATGCCGCCAATCGAATCTGGTGTGCTGATTACAAAGGGTGGTTCACAACCCGAGCCGGTCATCGCTGTGACCCGTTAACGATCACAGACGGATTCAGTCGGTATCTATTGCGCTGTCAGATCGTGGAATCTCTAAGCTATGAAGTAGCCCGGGGCGTTTTCGAGGCGGCGTTCCGTGAATATGGGCTGCCGATGGCAATCCGCACCGATAACGGAGAACCCTTTGCAAGTCGAGGCTTAGCGGGATTAAGTCGCTTGTCGGTTTGGTGGATCCGACTGGGAATTCAACCGGAACGAATCAAGCCGGGAAAACCGCAACAAAATGGTCGCCATGAGCGGATGCATTTGACACTGCAGAAGGAGACGACACAACCGCCAGCACAGAATCGGCGAGCGCAGCAGCGACGCTTTGATGCATTCTGTCAGGAATACAACCAAGTACGTCCTCATGAAGCATTAGATATGAAAACGCCCGCGTCTTTATATCAGCCGTCTCCACGATGCTACCCCGCCCGATTATCCGATCTGGAGTACGGGAGGGAATTTGAAATTCGTCGTGTCGGCGGTCGGGGAGAATTCAAATGGAAAGGTACTAAAATCTTCCTATCGGAGATATTGGAAGGTGAACGGATTGGGCTTCAGCCTTGCCAGGATCATTACTGGAGAGTCTATTGGGGCTCTCTACACCTAGGCATCTTTGATTCATCTAATCTAAGGATGCTTAATAAGCGGCAGGCAAAGCGATTTGAGAAGGCTTTTGCCTCGGGATCAGGATTATGACTTCTTACATCTTCC
>JBEKKY010000227.1:0-6241 GCA_050010475.1 Acidobacteriota bacterium
GCTCGTCGTCAACGATGTGCATCGACATCGCCTCCTCCTCGCGCCTTGCGCTCGCCGTGCAAGCCCCATGCGCGCGACCCCTTCGAATTCTCGGACAGGCTCCTAGCCCGGTGCAATCCAATGTTCAATAGGCGCCCTCAAAATATGGAGCGTTCCAAACCTGTATCCATTGTTCAGTTGGGACTGCAAGGATAGCCTATGGGTCTTCGTCGGTTTAGGCCTGCCCGGATATTCCTCCAAGCGGTTTGGCGCATCGGCCTCTGCATCGCATTATCGGGAGCGGCCATCTTTGCCGTGCAGTTCATCCGGAGGCTAAGAGAAGCGCCCGAGCCCTTTTTGGAGGTTTTTCAAAATCAGTCGGAAACTGCCCCAAAGGCCGGCTTATCCTCCAATCCTCACAACAGGCTCCGTTTTGCGGTAGCGACGATGGTCAGCGCAGAGGAGACCTTTTCCACTTACCGGCGATTTGTTCAGAGGATTTCCAGGGATATCGGCAGAGAAGAAGCCTTTGTTATGCGCCCGTCATACGAAGAAGTGCGCCTTGCGCTCATGCGCGGAGAAGTGGATGCCGCGCTCGTTTGCACCGGGATTTATCTCAACGCAGTGGACACCAAGAGCATCAAACTGCTTGTTCAACCGGAATTCGAGGATGGAAGGTTGTATCGGTCCCTGCTGCTCGTCCCGGCCAACAGCCATTTTCAAACGTGGGAGGATTTACAGGATAAAGTCATTGCGTTTACGGACCGTGAATCGTTCACCGGATGCCTGCTTCCATCCTGGGTGCTTGCCGAACGGGGTTTAACGCCGGCCAAGTATTTTAAAAAGATAATTTATACCGGAAGCCACGACCGGTCGATCACCGCGGTCTCGGCAAATATTGTAGATGCCGCAGCAGTGATGTCTCTTGTTTGGCTCTCAACCATCGAGAAACAGCCGGCTCTGGAAAAACAGGTGAAAATCATCTGGCAAAGCGACGTCTTCGGTCCCCCGGCAATCCTCGTGCCCAAGGGCCTGGATGATTCTTTCGAGACCGCGTTGCGACACGCTCTGCTTTCGCTCCACGAAGACGCGGAAGGTCGCAGAATCCTTGGGGCAATCGGAATCAAGCGATTCGTACCCGGGCAGCCGGAATCCTATGCGAGCGCAATCAAGCTGTACAGGCGATATCAGGACTTGCAGGGCAAACCATGATCAAGAAAAGGTATACGTTGGATCAGGCTTTGACCTGGATCGGATCCGCAGCACTGATGGTGCTGTTTATACCCACTGCGCTGTACTTGACTCGAGGTGTCTCCGCTTCATTTGAAGAAGGACTGATTGGCCGTGGAACCAATCTCGCCAAGGCTCTTGCTCCTCAGCTTGTGGAACCCATCCTCATGGATGACAACCTTGCCGTCCACGAGATTCTGCATCGCGCCGCCAATTCGGACAACGCAATGCGATACTTTTTTGTCGAGCCTGCCGCTGGACGAAATCCGGAGGAGCATTCGCCGGATTTTGCATTTACTCCCGATCTGTTGAAATTGTGGAAAGAAAATCGGAACCGGGTTATTCGATTTCGCGCCAGCCAAGGACCGATCCTGGACGTATCGGCTCCGATCCTTGATGGAGAGCTTGGTTTTCTTCATGTAGGCCTGTCGCGCCTCAGTGTGATTCAAACGGTTCAACACCTGCAATGGATCTTAGGATTGGAGTTGGCAGTGGCAGTTTTGGTGGTACTGGCCGGCGCGAAAATCATGTCCGCGCAAGTCAGCAGGCCGCTGCGCAGGCTGGAAGCAATGGTCTCCAGCTATCCCCAGCATCCGCTGGGAAACCAGGATTTGAAGCTTTCGAAGCTTCCCGAGCTGAACTCCCTTGGCAAGGGTTTCCAGAATATGGTGCAGCGACTCGAGGCGCTTCAGAGCGAGCAGGTCGAGATCCAAACAGCTTTGATTCGCGCCGAACGGCTGGCGACCGTGGGCGAGCTATCGGCTGGCCTTGCCCATGAGATCTGCAATCCCTTGGACGGCATGCAGGAGTGTCTGCGATATCTTGAAGCGGACCCCGACAAGAGCCCGCGGGCCGCTAAGTATTATCCGATGTTCCGTGAAGGACTCCAAAGAATTGGCAGCGTTATGGGCGGAATGTTAACTTTCGCGCGATCCGGACAGAAAGTCACTCCCAAGCCCTACCCAGTATCTGAAATGTTTCATGGCTTGAAGCTGCTTTTGCTTGCGGGAGATAATAGTAGAACAGTTCGCTTTTACTGGCAATGCGAGGGCCAGTGCTTATGCCTGTGTGAGCCGCAGGGGCTTTCCCAGGCCAGTCTGAATTTGATCCTGAACGCCAAGGAGGCGGCAATTCAGAACCCGCAGCCTCAAGTCAGGATTCGCGCAGAATGCGATTCCCAATGGGTTTGCCTGTCTGTGGAGGACAGCGGACCAGGGATTCCCGAGGAGTTGAGGGAAAGGATCTTCGATGCCTTCTTCACAACCAAGCAGGTGGGAAAGGGCACCGGCCTGGGACTCTCGGTTTCGCGTCAGCTTATCCGCGCCGTAGGTGGAGAACTCGAGCTCCTGCAAGAGCGTTCCACGCTGGGAGGCGCCAAGTTCCTTATCCGGCTGCCCAAAGTTCAGGATTCTGGAGAAACACAATGACGGCGATTCGGGCGAGGATTTTGATTGTGGATGATGAACCCATCAAGCGTTCGGTCCTGGAGGATGAACTCAGCGCCGCAGGGTATGCCGTTGTGACGGCGGCCAGTCCTTCGGAAGCTGCACAGGAGCTTGCCAAGTCCACGTTTGAAGTCGTTGTCACCGACATTCGGATGCCGGGGCAGGATGGACTGTCCTTTTTGCGAGAGATCAAAAGACAAAAGCCAGCTCAGGCTGCGATTGTCATGACTGCTTATGGAAGCATCGAAACCGCCATCGAGGCGATGAAAATTGGCGCGTTTGATTATCTGCAAAAGCCTTTTTCTACTGAAGAGCTCATTTTGAAGCTTGACAAGTTGCTGCAATATGAACAGCTGGCTTCTGAAAACGAGGCTCTGCGCCACGAACTGGCCCTGCCCAAGCTGAAAAGCAAAATCATAGGACAGTCTCTGCCTATGCAAGAGGTTTTGCAGCGAATTCATGCCGTTGCGGCCACCGATGCCACGGTTTTGATCGAAGGGGAAAGCGGCACCGGCAAGGAGCTGATCGCCAACACAATTCACGAGAACTCCTCCCGCTCCGCCGGTCCTTTTGTGGCAGTCGCCTGCGCAGCTCTGCCCAGAGAATTGGTGGAATCGGAGTTGTTCGGTCACGAGTCCGGCGCCTTCACCGGCGCGACCAAGCGACGCATCGGCCGTTTCGAACTGGCGCATGGCGGAACTCTGTTTTTGGATGATGTGGACGACATTCCGCTAGGCATCCAGGTCAAGCTCGTTCGCGTCCTGCAGCAGCGGGCTTGCGAGCGCGTTGGGGGAGAACGGCCGATTCCGGTTGATATCCGTCTGATTGCCGCAACCAAGCAGCCCCTTCCAGTACTGGTAGCCAAGGGAACTTTCCGCGAGGATCTCTTCTATAGGCTCAACGTAGTTCCGCTGCAAATCCCTCCACTGCGGGAGAGAATCGGAGACATTCCGCTGCTCGTCGAACATTTCCTGGACAAGTTTGCAGTCAAGAGCAGGCGCAAGCGGCTGAACTTGTCGTCCGAAGGTCTGGCCAAGCTCCAGCGACATTCCTGGCCGGGCAATGTTCGGGAGTTGGAGCACGTGCTGGAAAGGATGGTTGCTCTCGCTAAAGGGGACCGATTAGAGGCATCCGAGGTGCCGGAATTCGCCGGGCCGGCAGGGACAGGTTCGCTCTTTTCGCTGAAGATGTCAGGAATCGAGCGCGTGGACATTGGTTCGGTTCTCGATGACCTGGAGACTCGCCTGGTCGACTGGGCATTGGAGAGATCAGAGGGCAATCTGGCCAAGGCAGCCGAACTTCTTGGTGTTCCGCGCTCAACCCTCCAGTACAAAGTCAATCGGCGACCGGCGTCGACCACCGCACCGCCCAGCAAAGGGTGATGGATTTTCGTTACCTGCCGACGAGTTTCGGTCATTGCCCGGAAACGATTAATTCAAAAACACTCTAGGACATTCCCTTCCTAGTCCGCGCCCTTAAATTCGACGACATTTCATTGATTCGGACCGCCGCTCCCGCCGGGATGCTTATTCCCTAATTTCTTACTTCCATTGTCTTTGAGTCCCTTGCCAATGCTCTGGCATGTTTTTTGCAAACGACCGCTGTTGCGAACACGGCGCAGATTTGAAGCAAACCCGGGATTACGGAGTCGCACAATGACAACCCCCCCAGCGAGGATTCTGATCGTCGACGATGAACCCTTAGAACGTTCGTTTCTGGAAAACGAACTTGGCGCCGCCGGATATTCCGCAGTGACGGCAGCCAACTTATCCGAAGCAGATCGAAAACTGGCCGGATCTAAATTTGAAGTCCTGGTGACAAGCCTTCTGATCGCTGGACAAGATAACCTCCGTTTCCTTCGGGATGTAAAAAAACAGAATCCGACTCTGGCTATGATCGTCCTGACGGATTACAGGACTATCGAAACTGCAGTCGAAGCGATGAAATTGGGGGCCTTTGACTACCTGCGAAAGCCTTTTTCAAAAGAAGAACTCCTCCTGAAAATTGAAAAGCTTCTGCGCTACGAGCAGGTGGTTTCCGAAAACGAGGAACTGCGCCAGCAGATCGTCCTTCGTCACCTCGAGAATCCGACAGTTGCTGCTGCTGAAACAGATCAACCGGTGGATGCCGAAGCGCCGGAGTCCGCCATGCCGGGAAAGCCCGGCGATCTCCTGTCGTTGAAGCTTTCGGAAATCGAGCATGTCGACATCGGCACAGTTCTTGAAGATCTGGAAACTCGACTGATTCACTGGGCACTGGAGAAGGCGGAGGGAAACCTAACCAAGGCCGCCGAGTTGCTCGGCATCCCGCTCTCCACTCTCCAGTACAAAATCAACAAGCGATCACCTTCACTGAGTCCCCTGTCCGACTCCTGCTAATTCTTGGACAGGCTCCTGGCTGACGGATTTTCGTTACCTTCCGACGAATTTTGGTCGGCTCCCAGAACGGATTTAATTTAAATACCTTGGGCTATTATTTGCGCGAACGGACCGGTGAATTCGACGACATCTCATTAATTTATGATGAAGCACAAGCAGTGTTTATTCCGTAATTCATTGATCCACCGGTTGTTAATCTTCACAAAGCACTATGGCACGTTTATTGCTAAATACCACCATGTGGTATTACAGGCATTTTTGCAGAAGGGATGCGGCAGGTTTAAACCAGGGGAAGCCGGCCGGGAGTTGTTCCGTCTCGACCTCGATCCGGCTCAAGATGCACAGTCTGCCACAGAGATCGCATCTAGGAGCCTGTCCGAGAATTCGAAGGGGTCCCTTCCAATTCTCGGACAGGCTCCTAGCAGTTTTCGATTGCGAACCGAGCTTGAAACGAGGTAACCGCCGAATGAAGAAAAGGGTTGTGCCAATGATGAAAACTTCTATGAAGCTACCCATGTGGGTTCGTCTTTTAGTTCCAGCGGTGCTGTTATTGGGGGCCGGCGCTGTTCTCGCTCAAAAGCGGCCGGCCGCACCCCAGTCCGGCTTTGCTTCCTTAACGGCGCCAGCCCGAGGGGATTTCAGCAAGTACGCAGGGACCAAGAGTTGTCTCGAGGGTGAATGTCATACATCCCGCGCGACGCAAATGTCCAAAACCGTCCACTCGCGCAATGATGTTACCGGTTTCAGCACGCACGCCAGTTGTGAGGCGTGTCACGGTCCGGGCAAAGAACACACCGATAGAGAAAAGGAAGCCGATCGCACCAAAGTGAAAGATCCGGAGGCCACGAAGCTCATTTATGGCTTCAAGGGATCGCCGGAGGCAAACTCCGCGCCTTGTCTCGCGTGTCATCGTTCCGGCAAGGGACAAGATCTCTACAGCCGTTCCGAACACAAGCTGCAGGCTGTTGCCTGCATTGACTGCCACGAGCCCCATTACGTGATGAAAGACGAAGCGAAAAAGAGAGTGGAACCCTCTCTGCCGGAGGCGCAATTTGTTTCGCTGCCGCAGCTCCCGGAAGAAAACCGCTGGCTCCACGAGAGCCTGTTGAAAAAAACGCAGCCGGAGCTTTGCGTTTCCTGCCATCGCACGGTTGAAGCCCAGTTTGCTCTGCCGAACCGCCACCGCGTGATCGAGGGCGCGATGAAATG
>JBEKKY010000228.1:0-6241 GCA_050010475.1 Acidobacteriota bacterium
TCGCTGCCAAAGGCAGCAGGATGATCGGAGTGCCTTCGAAACGGCGGAAGGGATCTGGCTGCGACGCCCAATCCATATAACCCGGACTTGGCGCATACCGTCCGAAATGATGTTTGCTGCGTTGGTGATAGGCCAGCACCCTTTCTAAATTGTTGCCTTTGAGAGGAACAGGGATCCGTTTCATATTTTTTCGCCCATAATCACTGTGTCCAGTAGCCGACCAACTAAATCTTAGCACCCCGATTGTTACGAAAATTTCATCCCAATGCCAGATGTCAACTCAGCGACCCTGCCGATGCCTGAGTAGGCAGGCATACTGGGCCCTGAGTTTTCGGCACTTCTGCCGAATGGTCTCGCAGGAGACTTGACAATGCCGCAACGGGATCGTACACAAATTCTATGTTTCCCTGCGATCCGGATGGTGTCCCCTGCCGCCTCCGGTTGGGTTCCTACTTAATTTCTTCGAGGAAACAAACATGGCGGATGATAAAGGTTGGCAGAAACTGACGGAGGAAACCAAATTTGTGGAAGGCGTCCCTCTGGCGTTCCCTCTGGATAAAGGCAAAGTTCTCGGCATACGACTGGACGGCGTTATTTATGTCTGTGGCGGGAAGTGTACTCATTACGGTGCTCCGCTCGAGCAGGGATTTCTTCGGGGAAGCATTATCACTTGTCCCTGGCATACCGCGCGGTTCGACGTCAAAAGCGGACGGATGGAAGTAGCGCCTGCTTTGGATCACCTGAAATGCTATGAGACCAAGGTCGAAAATGGGGATGTTTATGTACGCCTTGCGCCCAAGGTGCCGTGCGCCCAAAAGCTGGATACAGTCAATCGAACATTCCTAATCATAGGGGCCGGGGCGGCCGGGAATGCTGCGGCTGAAACGTTGCGGAATGAGGGATTTTCCGGACGTGTGATCCTGATTTCGCCGGAAGCGACTCTGCCTTATGACCGTCCGAACCTGTCGAAGGAATTCCTGGCGGGAAAAGCCAAACCCGAATGGCTTCCATTGCGCAGTCCCGGCTTTTACGAAGAACGGCGCATTGAGTTGAGGACGGGGCACAAAGTCATTGGCATCGATACCGGGGCGCGTGCAGTTGCTTTGGATAACGGGGAAAGACTGACTGGGGATCGCCTGCTGCTGGCGACCGGTGGAAGGCCGCGTTCTCTCGAGATTCCAGGCAAAGAGAAGGAAGGAGTGTTTCTCCTGCGCAGCCGCCAAGATGCCGAGGCAATTATACAGGCAGTGCAGCGGGCCCGTTCGGCTGTGGTGATTGGGGCCAGCTTTATCGGGCTGGAGGTGGCCTCTGCATTGAGACAACGCAATCTGGAAGTGAGCATAGTTGCGCCGGAGACGCTGCCATTGCGCAGAGTTTTCGGCGAGCGGATCGGAACCTGGCTCAAAGGGATTCATGAGGATCACGGTGTTCGGCTGCACCTGAACCGAACGGTTGCCGAAATATTGGGTTCCAGCAGCGTAGAGGCCATTAGGCTGGAGGATGGGACTGTGTTGGAGGCGGATCTTGTTGTTGCGGGGGTTGGCATCACGCCGGTCCTTGACTATTTGGCGGGAACAGATCTTGTGAAAGAAAACGGAATTCCTGTTGATGCTTGCCTGCGAACCTCAGTTGAGGGAGTATATGCGGCAGGAGACATTGCCGCAGTCCCCTATGGGCCCCTGGGACAACGGATCCGGGTGGAGCACTGGGTCGTTGCCGAGCGGCACGGACAGCATGCGGCGCGAGCGATGCTTGGCTCCACGGAGCCATACAAAGAAATTCCTTTTTTCTGGACACGCCAATACGACATCTCCTTAGGATATCTGGGCTGGGCGAAATCTTTCGACAAGGTGGCCTACCGGGGCAACCTTGGAAATGAAGGATTCGTCGCGGGATTTTACCAAAAAGATTCGCTTCTTGCCGTTGCCTCGTTTCGCCGCAATGTGGACCTGATCATTGTTGGCGAGCTGCTGAAGGCCGGCATAGCGATACCTTTTGAGCAATTCGCTGACGATAAAGCAGACCTCCGTTCTCTGCTTTCCGGTAGCCGTTGAAATTGTTCATGAACAAGATACTGGAGGGACTACCATGTCTGAAAACAATCCAATGCCACTGGCGGAGCGAAAATGTGTTCCCTGTAGGGGAGGGATTCCTCCGCTGAAGGGAGAGAGCTTGCACCGGTATCAAATCGAGCTCGGGGGCAACTGGCAGGTGATTGAAGAACAGCGCCTCGAAAAGACGTATAAGTTCAAGGATTTTAAACAGGCTTTGGATTTTACGGTGCGCGTCGGCGAACTTGCCGAGAGCATTAACCACCATCCGGATATTTCCCTGGCATGGGGACAGGTGCAGCTGACGGTTTGGACTCATAAGATAGGGGGGTTGTCCGAATCAGACTTCATCCTGGCCGCGAAAGCGGACAGTCTCTATCAGCAATAGGAAATAGAGAGCATTGTGAACCTGATATTCAGCCGTAAATCATCGGACGCCGATCGTGCGAAAGCGCATGAAACATTCAATGTGCTCGTCTAAAATGGGCGGCTGTGGTGGAAATTGCACGGGCTCAACGCCGGACTCTACCAAATTGAACGAAACCCTTCATCATATTTCTTATTGCGATCCCTCAGCATCGATTGATTTATCCCGCAATAAATCTGAGGGCCTCAGAATTGATGCAATATCGAAGATGCGTAGGTTCTGGTCCATCGCCAAACACGTGCCCTAAGTGGGCATCGCATTCAGTACAGGAGACGGCCGTCCTGATCGTGCCAAGGCTGGTGTCCCTTGCAGTTCGAACATTCTCAGGCGCCATCGGCGCCCAGAAGCTTGGCCAACCGGTCCCGGAATCAAACTTAGTGTCCGAACTAAATAAAGCACCTTCGCAACAAATGCAGCGATAAAGGCCTTTCTTGTGCAGATTCCAGTATGCCCCCGTGTATGCAATTTCGGTATTGGCCTGGCGGGTGATCGCAAAAGCGCTTGGGGACAGCTGATTCCTCCATTCCCTTTCGGTCTTGATAACCTTTGGTACCTGCACCCTCTTTATCCGCTTGCCGGTGTCAGAGAATTGAACAATTGTAACGACCTGGGGTGATTCCTTTGATATGGCAAGCGCCATGTTTGACTTGCCCAGCGGCCATGCGATCATACTCGCAGATGCCGCGGCAGATCTGAGAAGGAAAGAGCGCCGTGTGATTTCGGCTGATCCTTTGTCTTTGTCAAGTTCAGATTTAAACATCGTCACTTCCTCCAGCACTATTTTTCTCGATATAAATCCGGAAACTGCTGTCGAAGATGCGCGATCTTTGGCGCATCGTTGTAAACAATATAGGGGTCGTTTGGGTGCCAGGCAGCATAGTCCTGGTGGTAGTCCTCCGCTCGGTAGAATGCCTTCAACGGAACGACCTGAGTGACGATCTGGTGCGGGAAGCTGTGCGCCTTCTCGAGTTGTGCGATATAGGCCCCCGCGATCAGCTTCTGTCCATCGTTGCCGTAGAAAATGGCTGAACGATACTGATTGCCGACGTCCGGCCCTTGCCGGTTCAGCTGAGTCGGATCGTGCGCTACGGAAAAAAATACACGCAGAAGCTGGCCGTAAGTAATCCGCGACGAATCGTAGACAATCCTTACCGATTCGGCATGACCTGTGTCGCCGTTGCTGACGAGTTCATAATGAGCCTTATCAGCAGCGCCTCCCGCGTATCCCGAAGTAGCGCTTTGAACGCCTTTCACATGCTGGAAAACCGCCTGAACACCCCAGAAGCAGCCTCCAGCGACAACAGCCTCCTGTCTCGTTTCGGTCCTTGCCAAAGGATCATCCAGAGCAGGGCCGGGGAGGACATTGTTTGCACCGCCGCTGGCCGTGCAGGCGGTCAATCTGGAAAAAATCAAAAGCAGGCAGACGTTAAGGAAGCGAAAACCAGACATAACTACTCCCACGACAACCAAACTTTCGTTTGGTGTAAAAGCGGGGGGCATTGATTGGATGCGTCAGTAGGAAAAAAGTTACAGTCGCATCCGGAAGCGTGCGCCGAGTTCACACGCAGTCAAAAATGGATCATGACTCCAGCGGATACTCGGGGTCCTTTTTCCATCCGGTCAGCATGGAGATGAAGTTATTCCAGCCATGAATAATAACCATAATGATGTGCCCGAACGCAAATACGATCAGGGCCCACATGACCAGGAAATGCCAGAGCCTTGCCCAATGGAAGCCGCCCATCATCCATGCTATCCAGGAGAGCTGGACGGGCTTCCAGACGGCGAAACCGGTCAGCACAGACAACATACCCAACCCGATCGCGGCTGTGTATGCGCATTTCTGTAATTGGTTGTAGGCTTCTCTCAGCGGTGGCTTGGAACCGAAGAGGAGGTAGTGGCGCACGACCGGCAAGACACCGGGAAGGTCACGGGGCACGAAAAGCACTTGCCTGTAATTGCCGCTGAAAACCTGGAAGCCAACATACAATAATCCGGTTCCAAGATAGATCCACATGAAGGTCAGATGCCACTGCAGAGCACCGCCAAGCCATCCGCCAAGAGCAAATGCTTCAGGCCAGTTGAAAAGATTTTTTTGAGGAATCTTGGCCCCGAAACTGGGAAAAGCTCGAAAGATCTGGAGTCCGCTTCCAATCATCACAAACAAAGAGATCGTGTTAATCCAGTGGCACAGGCGCACAATAAATGGATGTTCGTATACGGCCAGGAACGCTTCACCGGTTTTTCCGTCTTCAATGGAAAACGCGCTGGTTCGCATGATTTTTCCCCTCACTGCTACAGCCCATAAAACTCGGAATAACCCTGGTCTTCCCAGTAACCGGCTTCCTCCAGAACGCGGCTCACCTTGAGGCGGGTCAGGTATTTTGCGTGTTTGTAGCCAATCTGGGTGGGAATGCTTAAGCGCAGCGGGGCTCCATGCTCACGGGTTAGAGGCTGATCGTACATTTCGTAACAGAGCAGGGTTTGCGGATGCATTGCCGTGGCCCAGTCCAGGGACTCGTAATAGTCATCAGCGCATTCCACGCACACGAAACGTGCCCCGGGGTCGGCGCCGATCATTTTCAAGAAATCGCCCAAACGTGAGCCTCCGAAACGGCCAATCACATCCCAACCTTCCACACACACATGTCGTGTGTTTTGCCTCACCTTCGGCAATGCCTGGATCTGTGACAGCGTGTAATGTCCCGGTTTTTGAACCGCTCCGGTCACTTCGAGAGCCCAATGCTCCAGATCGACTCCGGGGTCATCCACGTCATAAGTGTTGAGTGGAAATCTCTCAAACGGTGTAAGGTCGGACCGGCTGAAAGTCGAGGCGAGGTGACCGTCCCGAAACAGTCTTGCCGATGCCCAATCACTGAACCCGAGGCCGGCCTTGAGCAGGGGCATCTGCAGCTTCGGAATGGCGAAGGCTCCCAACGCCAACCCCGGCATAAGCTTTAACAGCTCGCGACGCTTGATTCCCCTAAACCTGCTCCTCTGGATTTGGGCTGCCATAAGGGTACTCCTCTCTTTACAATTTGCCACGATGGGATTCGCAATTCAAAAAAAAGCATTGTCAACTCAACCATCGACGAAACGAAGATAGGGCAAAGGAATGATGATCTTGCGTGCAGCTCCATACTCCTCAGTTTATCGGTGATTAGCCGCCATGCTGCGCTCCTCCTTGGTCAACGGCGTTGCCAGAGATCCTACTCCTGACCCTGGATTGTCACGAAGAGTTCATCAGGACTGTTACCGAACAGTTCGCTGCCAATTGCGCCTTGAGACAAAGCTGCGCACGTTCTTAAGGGTTTCCTGGCGCATCTTGCTTGCGGTGTCATCCCCATCGGCAATCACGACGATTCTGCCAATGGCAGTTTTCAACTTCTCTTCAGCTGCGAGGAATGCGGCATCGCAAAGTGTTGTGCCTCCTCCGGCTCGCATGATTGCATTGCGTTAAAATTAACTTGAGAGGTTTCGCAGCCCAGTCTGGCTTCCTGGCCGGGCTGCGGTTCGGAATCCCTGTAGGTTAGGGCCTGTGACGAAATAAGTGACACACTTTGGCGCGAGCGCCGGGCGGGCAGATGCAAGGCGCCGCGACGCAGGCGATGCGGTGACATCGTCGAGGAGCGGCAACGAAGCAAATGCCCGCCCGCCGCCGCGCCCCTTCGGGCTGCGGCCCGCAGGCCCGCTGGCTGCGTTGTTCGCTCCTTACATACTACCCGGTATGCTCGTCGCTCACGCCTTGCCAGCGGGCCTGGGG
>JBEKKY010000229.1:0-6366 GCA_050010475.1 Acidobacteriota bacterium
GCAGATTAGCGGCTCATCTTATTGGTATTGGTAGAATTCATCTTCATCCGAAATGCCAGGCGCTATGGGCGGAGCCCTTGTCGGGAGTCCCAGACAAGCCAGAATCTTCTAAATCGCCGTCGGCGAATTTATTGCGCACAAGATTCTCATCCTTCCGCCACAGCGGGAGCAAGAGAGGACGTCAAGTTCGAAGGATCAGTTTTCATAATGCATCTTCTGCAGTGGAGCTGCCACAGATTGATTCTTTGACCGGATCATTTGGATTAGATTCCGGCAGCCAGTATAACCATTGGCCATGGTCATTGCATATACGTCCTTGCAATTTTCCTTTGACGAAGCTCTGGATCTTGGTCGAATAGCGGACCCATTTAACGCTCTCGGTACTGAAGGAGTCGCCGGCGCCAGTGCGCATCTGCTGTTCATTGAGAATGCGGGCAACCTCGGCATCGGTGTATTCGTCCAAGAGAGCATCGATCTGGCGCCGCACGGGTTCATGAGTAGCGCGCAATTGCTGAGGCGTCAAGGGGCGCGGCAAAGTCAACGTTGTAGTGGCGCCGCCGCGGAAGCGCACCGCAGCGGTAATCTCACGCTGTTTGATCAAAGTAACGTCCTCGATCAGGAGTCCGAGCATGCGCTTGCGCTCGCGCTGCGGGGTCTTGGGATCGGTCCACACAGCCGGGAAATCCGTGGCCAGGTCAAGGATACGCTTCCGCTCCGCATCGTCAACAGCGAGACGGTCCGTGGCGCGCCGCCGCTGATATTCTTCCTGTGCTTCCGCAAGAGCTTTCAACTTGGCATTCCAATCTGCCTCCAGGGAATCCGCGACCAGTCGGTTGGCGGGATCGACTTGCATATAGCGGTGACGTGCGAAGTCGGCTTCATATTGGGCGCGTTCGACCTGTCGTCGACGCAGGCGATCCGCTTCGTCCAACCGGGATGCAATTTCCTGCTGTACGGCAAGAGTCAACTCCAGAGCCATGGGCGTCATGGTTTCGACGAGCAACTTGCCGACGGCTTCGTCGATTCCCGTTCCGACAATGCTCTGGCATAAGGGATCGCCGTAAAGCCTGGTGCGCCCCGCGCATACATAGTTGGTCATCATGACGCCGTTGCGTTGGATATTATAATGTACATGCATACGGCTGCCGCAAAGGCCGCAGACGACCCGTCCCTGCAACAAAGCGGGGCCCTCTCGAGGAGGTCCGGCATTGCGCTCGAAGCCGAAGGCTTTGGCGGAAGCGCGAAGCCGCTGCAGATTGCTCTCATACTCCTGCCAGGATATGTATGCCGGGTGGGCGTCGCGAATCAACACCTGCCACTGGTCCTGAGGCAGGTGTTCATGCCGATACCGGCCGTCGGGCTGCTTTCGGAAGCGCCCGCGCCCGAAAGCGTAAGCGCCGGCATAGAAAGGATTGTGGATCACATTGCAGGCACGACCGACGGACAAGGGCGTCCAAACAAGCTGCCCTTTCTGCGCGCCCGTCGCCCGCTTCGGGAAAAGCAATCCCTGTTTCCGAAAGTACTTGATTGTACCGCGGAGCGAGCCCGCGCGCGCGAATGTCTGAAAGAACAAGCGCACCGTTTCCTGAACCTGCTGGTCGGGATCAAGCACCACGCGTCCCGTAGGATCGTGGATCAGGCCGACAGGAAGATGGTTGTGCAGTTCGCCCCGGCGCGCCTTATTAAGAATGCCGCCACGCAGGCGCGCCCGCAGGACGTGGAGTTCCGCTTCACTCATCGTTCCTTTGAGCCCAAGCAACAATCGGTCGTTGAAGTGCGCGGGGTCATACAGACCGTCCTCGTCGAGGATCAGCGTATCAGTCAGGCCACAGATTTCCAGGAGCCGGTGCCAGTCCGCTGAGTTGCGCGCCAGCCGAGAAACCTCCAGCCCGAGCACGATACCAGCGCGTCCCATGCCGACCTCGGCCACCAGCCGCTGGAAACCGGAGCGGTCCGACGCCGAAGCTCCCGATTGTCCGAGATCTGAATCGATGACTATGACGTTGTCTTGTGACCAGCCGAGGGCAACGGCCCGCTGGCGGAGCGCGTATTGGCGCTCCGTGCTTTCGGTGTTTTCAAAAACCTGCCGCATGGTTGACTGGCGCACGTACAAGTATGCGCTACGCTTCAGGTGGCTGACAGTAACTTTCTGATTTGCCTCGATGCTCATGGTCTCACCTCCTCTCTGTCGCTCAAAGCAATGCCGGCAAGGACACTCACAAGCTCCGCTTGAAGCGGATGCGAGAGCAACGACTTCGACGCGGATGCATCCGGCCCCGCTGATTTTTTCGCCGTGCTTTCGGCGGTGATGCGACGCTCAAGCCAAACCGCAACACCTTCGCGCAACAGCAGAATCAATCCGAAATGTTGCCCGCCAGGGGAGCCTGCCAGTATGTGGCCGCGTAACTCTTCATAGGCTGTGGCTGCGCCGTCGTTTGCAAATGGCTCGGGCCCGATTAAGGTCGTTTTTTTTCCAGGGGAGCGAGCGCCCGTTCGACACTGCGCGCGTGAACCTTGCGCCCAAAGCGAGCCATGATGCGATGCGCCAGATCGGCCGGGCGCAATGATGGATCTTCCGATCTCAGTTCTTGAACGAATGCCATTACCTCGGCGCTGAGCTTGTGTCTGCGCCGCGGCCCGGGCTTTTGCGGTACCAAGGAGGGCAGCCCGCCGTGCTTGAGCCGAGCCTGCGCCTGGTAGAACGAGGGTCGGGTAAACCCGAAAGCGGCGACACTGCCACTGATGGTTTGGTGATCTATCTGTACCCTGCGCACCATCTCGTACTTGATTTGAACGAGGTCGCGCGGGTCGAAAAAATCTGAGGCGGCAAACAGCGGGTCGGAAACTTTTTCCGGATGGCGGTTGAGGCTGCCCCGGAGCCGGAGGCTTTCTGCTTTTAAGTTTGAAGGTTTGTTTTTGGCCATGACAGATGTAAATATATTTACGCCGTATTGTCAACAGATATTTGTCGGAGCCAGCGAGTAAATAACAGCGCATGAGCCGTACAGTCGTCAACAATAATACGCATGTACTCGAAATGACAGGCGGCATTCGCACGGATTGCTCTCGCCACCTGCAATTCGCATCCGGCATAATGGCTCTTACATTCGCGGCATAATTCCATTTACACTTCACCGCTACCTCCTTGAGCATTTTTCTCGGATTGAAGCTCGGTTATTAGAACGGCTAGATCGATTAGGTCGCCGACTTGAAAATGCGCTCGCCCGGCAGATACGACAAGAAATGGATTTTCTTCCTGCAGGCTCGTCCAGCGCGTTGGTAGAGCGGTCACGTAACCGCGATGGTCTCGATAGAAAAGCAGATCGTCGCCATAGTTAACACGCCGCTCAACACAGTCGAGATCCTGTCCCAACAGGGGATGAAAGGCGTGCGTAACTCGGACGGATGTAGTTATTTCTCGGGCGTGGCATGCAGTTGGTCGATTGTTCGAAAACGCGGCGCATTAACTCAGACCACGAATAATTCCTCGGATGGCATCGGTTTGGCTTTCCAACATCTTTGGCCTCGGCGTTCTTCGCCTGTCTTGCTTCTTTGCAACCCGAGCAATTTACGGAATTGGATTCCTCAGATGGCACAACAAGAGTTCTCCAGTGGGCGGAGGGAAAAAAAATTCCGTGATACCTCACAAGATTAAACCGGGGAGGTGGCACTAAAGCCGCCAGCTTTGCCATGAGATCAACCGGTTCGAATAGGACATGCGTCGCTCCGTTGCTCCATTTATGTCTGAGACGATAGGCCACGCGTCCGTCCGGAAGAACCGAAAGGCGTTCCGTAGCCACTGCCGGACGGGCGACATATCTGCAAAGATGCTCGAGCTGCCGGCGCGCCTTTGCAGGAATGCACACGTTGGCGTGTAGGCTGAAACCCGATACGTTAACGCATCTGGCGCCCGCTTTGTTCCGGCCTTTTTCCGGCTCAGCCTGAAAGCCTGCAGTCATGATGCAACTCCCCGCATTTGGACCGGTGGCGACTCTTCCCTGTACCGAAGCCGCATACAGTTCGGCCAGCAAAGGCTGGTCCATCGCCAGCCGATCCGCTTCATCAGGATTGGCCTGTGGACCCAAGCCGCGCCGATCGAGCAATCGCATAATTCGGCGGGCGATCCGCTCAGTTATCTGCCTCACCTCTGGATCAGAAGGCGGAGGCAGCCTTTGAAAACGAATCTGCCGTTCCGCATCCTGATAGTAAAGGCCGTCGAGAACCAGGCTGTGCAGGTGAATATTGAGATTGATGGAGCCGCCAAAGCGCTGCACGAAAGTCACGGCCCCGCATTGAGCGTTTCGAATTCCCGCATGTTTTCGCGCGCGGCGCCGCAAGGAGGAAAAAACAACCCGGATGAAAATATAGAGAACATCCCTCACCAAACGCGAATCGTATGCAAGACGGTAGCGCAAGGCGAATGGAAGGGAGAGCACCCATTGGCGGATGGGAACCTCTGGAAATACCCGATCCACGAGATGCGCCGCGGTGTCGGCCATCCGGCGTCCACAACAGGATGAACAAACCGACCGGCCTTTACAGGAAAACGCTACAACCCGGTCCTTCCCACAGGCATCGCAATGCACACGAAGAAAACCATTGGCTAAAACACCACAGTCGAGGAATGCCCTCAACTCCTGCTCAACAAAGCGCGGAACCGGGCGTTCGCGTTCCCGCTGTCTCGATAAGAATGTCTCAAGATGCTCGGAAACGACGCCATAAAGGGGATTGTCCTCCGGATTACGGGGACGGTAAGGATTTGTGGTCTCACAAACAATGAAGCCCTCATCGTGCGCGGAATAATCGACGTATCCGCCTGAAAGTATTTCCGGAAGAGAAATGAACGAAAAGCAACAAGCCATAAGCGTTGAGGTCCTGACATAAACAGTACCGCAACGTTTCTAATGATCCACACTCTTAAATAGCCAATTATTTCTCCCATTCCTCCCATTATGTGTATTACGGCGATTCAATAGCTTCTGCTCGCAAACGCTTGTTCCAATTTCAATGCAAGATTCGGACGGGGACGCCACCCTATTTTCGTGAAAATAGGGTGGCGTCCCTATTTTTCTATTCCCAACCGGATTTGGTGCCGGGCGGCATCTGTTTGCAGTAGGCTTCCGCCGCGTGAATCAGACCGCCATAAATCTTGTACGAATGCCAGACATCCAGCTCGCCCTGCCCCTGGAAAAGTGAACCGGGACCGAAGTTCATACGCAGCGCCACCACTCCGAGTTCCTCATCCACAGCCATGACACGGTGCGTGATTCCCGACAAAGTCGGAATAGTCTGGGTCTTCATGACGCCGCAAGTGGGGAAAAAGGTGCATCCGGGGCCGGCCATGAGCTGGCCGTTTTCGAAGCGATATGCGTCGGTCGCCATCGGCGAATCCGCTTTCACAAAGCTGCCGATTTTCAGTCCAGCCGGGTATGTCAACGCCGCCTTGATCATTTCTTCCCGGGAATTCACCTGCGCCTTCTCCGGCTCAGAGGTCATCATCTTGCTGGCGGTTTGAAGATTTGCCGTATTAAAGAGCATTCCTTCTTCCCGACCATGGACCGCCATCGATTCGACCTCGGTGATCTTTTTATCCTCGATCTTAAGTCTGACGACATATAAGACCTGGGAACTGCCTTCCTCAACCACAAGAAATGAGACTGCCACTCCCTGGCGTACATCCAGGATGTCTCTGCGATATGCAGTGAAGCGGGAAATCTTTTTCCATTCACCTTCACCGAGCTTCATCTCCTTGCAGTCTTCAGTGAACTTCATCTTCGCCGCGACCGGCAGGCTTTCCGGCTTGTGCGCAAGCATGGCATCCATATATTGCGTGACAAATCCCGCGAGGCACTGACGATCGCAGGCCGGCGCTGCAAACCCATTGAAGCTGTTCAAAAATAATAACGCGATCACACTAAGTAAACACTTCATGCACACCTCCTTAAAAACCATTCTTCAACCGATTAAGATTTACTTGCTGAGAGGTTCGATAGGCCGGCCTATTGAAGGAGCTCCTGCTCCAATAACCGCCTGAATTATGTCGACCTTGCCACTTCTCCTGCCCCCAAAATGTTTGCATTTGGAAATGGATCCTATCATATATGAATCAACCGCAGATTTTCACGGATTTTACCGATCTGCGAAGGCTATATTTTTTGAGCAAGGGGCGTCGATTTTCTCGTCTATAGAATAAATTGGAGGTAACTTTATGTTCCGGCCGAAAACAGTTCTTTTGTGCACCGCATTAATTGCATTTTTTCTGAGTGCTCCATTGCCGGCCCAGGACCTTGTGCAGCTTCCTGTAAAAAAAGTCGAGCTGTACAAAAATGGAATGGGGTACTTTGAACACCTCGGTACGGTCAACGG
>JBEKKY010000230.1:0-6172 GCA_050010475.1 Acidobacteriota bacterium
GATTGTTTTCGATTAGGAGTGCAAAACGATCTTTTATTGAAGTGAAGAAATTATGCAACCTGCTTCGCCCTTACAGGGCTTAACCGAATGCCATTCCAAACCCAGGGTTCCGGAGCACGCTGCGCATGCTCCTTCACCCTGGGCTTTGCTGCACCGCGCTTTCAGCGCTTTGGGAATACGGCTTAGCTTGACGTGCATGGGCTTGCGCCCTGGGTAATGAGGAGTGAGAAAGAAAAGCCCTGAAGGGGCGAAACAGGCTGCGTCGCCCTTCCAGGGCTGACTTCGATCCTGCGCCAATTCCCAGGGCTTGCGCCCTGGGCTGTGCTGCGTCGCGCCCCCGGCGCTTCGGAGGAATTGATTGAGCCGCTATCAATCCACCTGTTACAGCCCATTAGATATTCCCGAGGTGACTACATGACGAAGTACATCGGAGCGATCGATCAGGGAACTACGAGCACTCGCTTTATTCTATTTGACGATCTCGGGCGGATTGCAGGCATTGCTCAAAAGGAACACGAACAGATATATCCACGGCCGGGATGGGTCGAGCACAATCCTGAAGAGATCTGGCAACGGACAGTGGAAGTAATTGGCCAAGCCCTGCAACAAGCCGGCATTTCAGGCACGGAACTGGCTGGGATCGGGATAACCAACCAGCGCGAAACCACAGTCGTCTGGAATCGAAAAACCGGCAAAGCCGTTTACAACGCAATTGTGTGGCAGGACACACGCACCTCTGAGTATGTTTCCGAGTTCTCGAAAAATGGCGGCCAGGACCGTTTTCGCGCTCAAACCGGCCTGCCTCTCGCCACCTATTTTAGTGCTTTGAAGATTCGCTGGATTCTCGACCAAGTCCCTGGCGCAAGGGAAGTGGCTGAAAGCGGAGACTTGCTGTTCGGCAACATCGATAGTTTTGTCATCTGGAATCTGACTGGGGGAGCACAGTCAGGCATTCATGTGACTGACGTTACAAACGCCAGCCGGACTCAACTAATGGATCTTCAATCACTCGATTGGGATCAACAAATATTGGACACGTTCGAAATTCCGCGGCCCATGCTGCCCCGCATCCGATCAAGCAGTGAAATCTACGGCTGCGCCCAAGTCGCCGGCATACGCGATGTGCCTATTGCTGGTGATTTGGGTGATCAGCAGGCAGCTCTTGTAGGCCAAACCTGCTTTAAGCCCGGACAGGCGAAGAATACTTACGGAACCGGCTGCTTCCTGCTCCTGAATACCGGCCCTCATGCGGTGCAGTCCCGGCATGGGCTGGTCACTACTGTCGCATACCAGTTGGGGAATCAACCAGCGCATTATGCCCTTGAGGGCAGTGTTGCGATCGCCGGCGCGCTGGTGCAATGGCTACGGGATAATCTGGGCCTGATTCGAACCAGTTCTGAGGTGGAGGCGTTGGCGAAGACAGTAGAGGATAACGGTGGCGTATACTTCGTGCCGGCTTTTTCCGGTCTTTTTGCGCCTTATTGGAAAGCTAATGCACGTGGGGTGATCGCCGGGCTTACGCAGTACGCGGCGAAGGGACATCTCGGCCGCGCGGTTCTCGAGGCAACTGCATTTCAGACTCGCGAAATAGTGGAGGCCATGGAGAAGGATTCGGGGATTACGCTGCATGTGCTGCGCACGGATGGCGGGATGATCGAGAATGAGTTGCTGATGCAGTTTCAGGCGGACATACTAAACCGGCCTGTTGTCAGGCCATCCATCAAGGAAACCACCGCACTGGGAGCCGCATACGCTGCCGGATTGGGAATCGGCCTGTTTAAGAATACTGATGAGCTCTGTTCCAATTGGTCTATCAACAAAACTTGGACTCCGGAGATGGAAGACGGTAAGCGCGAGTCGATGTATCGGTCATGGAGAAGAGCCGTGAGCCGCACATTCGACTGGCTGGATGAACCATCTTCCACAGCATAATCAGGAGGGCAATATGTACTACGACCCCGAGAAAAACGACCACGGCCTTGCCAGAAGCCCATTCAAGTCATGCGTCGTACCCAGACCCATCGGCTGGATCTCTACGGTGAGCGCAACCGGCATCCACAACCTTGCCCCATACAGCCAGTTTCAGAACCTGGGCTTCGACCCGGCTTTTGTGATGATATCGGCAAACCAGGGGGATCGAGGAAGGCGAAAGGACACGGTGGTGAACATCGAGGAGACAGGCGAGTTCGTCTACAACATGGCAACTTACGACTTGCGGGAAGCGGTCAATCGCAGCGCTGTGGAGGCGCCCCCCGAGGTAGATGAGTTCGACCTTGCAGGGGTGACCAAGGCTCCCTCTATTTGTGTCAAACCCTTCCGGGTCGCCGAGTCGCCTATCCAGTTCGAGTGTTGCCACCACCAGACCGTACGTCTTCCGGGAAGAAACGGGCTGGGGGCAGCAGACGTCATCATCGGCCGCGTGGTGCTTGTTCATATCAAGGACGAGTATATCCTCCCTGACGGGCGCGTCGACATCCTCAAGATCCGTCCGCTCGCCCGGCTCGGTTACTACGACTATACAACGGTCGACTCAATCTTCGAGATGCTCATCCCTGGATCGAATGACCGCCTGATGGGCGGCTTGGAGGGCGACGCCCGCCGCACCAGATAACAGACACTGGGTGGGCTCAGCCGCGACAGGGTGAAGCCTATAATAGAGGAGGGTAAGTGGCAAACATAATTAGAACGATTCCAGAGCCAAGTAAGACCATCAACGTGGTCCGCGAATGCGACGTCGTTGTGGTAGGCGGCGGTCCCGGCGGCATAGGCGCCGCCGTTTCTGCGGCCCGCAATGGCGCGGATACCGTCCTAATTGAGCGGTACGGATATCTCGGAGGCATGGGGACGGGAGGCCTGGTCACGATCATCCCTTGTCTGTCCGATTTCGGCGGAACAATGCAGATCGGCGGCATTAATCAGGAATGGATAGAGCGATTGACCGTCCGGGAAGCGGAAACGCATCCGCCCGCGGAGATCTGGGGGTCCACTGACAAGAGATTGATCTCCTACTGGAATGACCGGTCCTTTTTTACGGTCCGGGAGGGACATATTGTTTACGCCTCTCTCATCGATGCTGAAATTTCCAAGTGCATACTCAACGACATGGTCGCTGAGGCTAAAGTGAAAACCTATCTCCATTCCTGGGGAACCATGCCGATTATGGATGGGAACAAGGCAATAGGAGTTGTGTTTGAAAGCAAGTCGGGCCGCCAGGCGATCATGACCAAAGTTGTAATCGATTCGACTGGGGATGGAGATTTGTTGCCCCATTCGGGAGCAACATTCGATGTAGACATTGACCCCGGACTTAGAATTGCAAACCTGTCGCTTAGCTATTGGATAGACAACGTAAACTACATGAAGGCGGATGACTTCCGTAAGACGAATCCCGCGAAGTGGACTGAACTGATGCAGGAGTTGATGCAGAAAGGCGGCCATCCGTTTTTCATGAGAAGTAACCTGAAGAACCAGGAAAACATTGTCTGGGTGCATCCGCGCTACGCTACCTCGAGCCAGACAGATGTGGAAGAGCTCACGCGTGTTGAATTTCTCGGCCGGGATAAAATGCTCCTCACTCACGAATTCTACAAAAAGCATATCCCCGGTTTCGAGGATAGCTTCATTGTGCTTTCCGGTCCGCAGCTTGGTACACGAGGAGCCCGGAGAGTTCACGGCGACTATATGGTTACATCCAAGGATCTGCAGTCCGACGAGCCCTTTGAAGATACCATCGCAATATTCCCGGATCTGGACCGGGGTGAAGCATCGCTGGCGCACCCGAACACTTTCATCCCTTACCGGGCTCTTCTGCCGAAGGGAGTTGAGAACATGCTGGTGGGCTGCCGTGCGTTTTCATCCGACCAGGAGGTGAACAACTTCTTCAACCTCATCCCGCACTGTGTCGCTTTCGGGGAAGCGGCCGGCACTGCTGCAGCTCTTTCCATCAGTCAGGGCGTCAGCGTCAGGAATGTGGATTTTCCTTCGCTGCGCAAGCGATTGATTGCCCAGAATGTGCCTTTACCGGGCGTCTATCCGGCCAAATACAAAAAAGGCACGCAAGAATCCGTTGCAGTTTACGCACCCCCGATCTTTGGTGAGCGAGTTCCGCAACGGCGAACGGAATTGCCGGAGTGATCCGGCATATCAGCCACGGAGACCACTGAATCTCCTCCGTGTTCTCCATCTTCCTTCGGTGTTTTCCGTGGCTGAGAAAGAGACGTTGGGAGAAGAGGTATGACCGTTACATGGGCTAGACCCGATAAGTTTTTTGGCTGGAAAGCACTTGCGGCTGCCGCTGCTATGTATTTTGCACTGACGGGACTCTTACTTTATTCCTTTCCCGTATTCCTTCCTTTCCTGTGCAAAGCATTCGGATGGACCCGGGCCTCGGTATCCTGGGCGAACTCTCTGGCATTGGTTGTTCAAGGGCTCGCCAGTCCCTTTGCCGGAATGTACGTCACGCGCTATGGAGCCAGGAAAGCCCTGGCCGCCGGTGGCATATTGTGTGTCCTGTGTTTTGTCGTTGCCAGTTTTCATACTCAGCTGTGGCAACTGTACCTGGCTTATGGCGTTCTTTTCGGATTGGGCGGAAGTCTTTGCGGCATGTTGGCGATGACCACCATCGTTAACAACTGGTTTGTAAAGAAGAGACCTTTGGCGTTAAGCATTCTTCTGACGGCGGGCGGTCTTGGTGGGTTGGTCATGGTTTCGTTCGTTATGGCAATGATCAACCGGTGTGGATGGCGGAACGCTTATCTGTTACTCGCGGCCATGATCTTTGTGCTTCTCGTTATTCTGCCCAGCTTTCTGGTTGTCAACAAACCTGAAGATCTGGGACAGATTCCCGATGGGATCCAGGCTGAGAAAAAAGATTCCTCACCAGACAAGCAAAATCTGTACGGAACTCCTGTGGATTTCACAGCCGCCGAGGCGATCCGGACTCCGGCCTTCTGGTATCTGACAATTTTGGCCACGACCTTTTTTATCGGGATACAGGGCTTTATGTTGCACCAGGTCGCTTTTCTTCTCGATATCAACATCTCTTCAGCCGTGGCCGCTACCGCCTACAGCCTGTTTGTGGGAGTTAGCGCCGTCGGCCGGTTGGGAATGGGTTTTCTGGGAATCAGGTATCCCAGCAGACCGTTGGCAATTATGGCCATGCTCTTGCTGATTCTGGGAATGGCGATTATCTTGTGGGCGAAAACACTGCCGGTAATTCTTCTCTACAATGTCCTCATTGGGTTAGGTCTGGGTGGTACCTATGTGGCGATAATGAATCTCATACCTCTTTATTTCGGCAAGACCCACTATCCTCGAATCGTTGGTTTTGTTTTGCCATTTTCGACCGTTCTCGGAAGCCTTGGTTCTCCAGTCACGGGATGGATCCGCGACAGCACCGGCAGCTATAAATCGGCATGGGAACTGGCGATTGTCATTCTGGCAATCGGCCTTGTTTCACTCATCCTGGCCCGTCCTCCAGTGCATCCGTCTATTAGGGAAACCCGGGCAAACTCAATGGCAGCTTGAAGAGTGCCGCATCAACGTATCAGCAGCATTCAAAATGGTAGGGGGAATTAGCAGATCAATCATTGGCAACCATTCAGAGAAAGGAAGGAATTATGAAAACCTCGAGAAGATACTTTCTCAAAGCTACCGCAACCGGAGTGGGTTCAGCCGCACTGGCGGGGGTTGGGGCGGTTACAGCAGGAGCAGCTCAATTCGATCAAATTAAGAAGTGGGATTACGAAGCCGGAATTGTCGTGCTCGGCATCGGGGCAGCGGGCCTCATGACCGCAATAACAGCTCACGATAAGGGGGCCGACGTTCTGATACTGGAAAAAGCACCGGAAGCTCACGCCGGCGGGAATACGCGGGTTAGCGGCCAAGGCTACTGGTGCCCTCCCGATTCCAACAGAGCCGTCGAATATCAGAAAGCGATGGGACAAGGCTACCCCATCCCGGACGACATGGCACAGGTTTTCCACCAACACTCAATTCATGTGACCGAATGGCTTACAAACATGGGCGCTGATATGAGGACGATTCCAACAGCGGGCGAATATCCGGAATTTCCGGGCGGCGCCGGAAACGTTTGTTGGTCCACAAAGGGGAACGGGTTTCAACGCCTCTGGCTTCTGCTCATGGAAAACGCTCTCAAGAAAAGAAAAATCAG
>JBEKKY010000231.1:0-6164 GCA_050010475.1 Acidobacteriota bacterium
TGCTTGTATCTCGGAAGGGCGTACTTTAGCGGCGCCGAAGCTGAATTTCGCCAGATGTACCAAATTGCGGATCGGCTGAACATGCCCGACGAGATAACTCTGGCTCTTTCGTCTCTTGCAATGATTTACACTACCCAAAGAAAATTCGACCAGAGCTTGGCCAGTGCGGAGAAAATTTTGGATCTCGCAAAGAGATATAAGGTAGATTCCTGGCGGATTTACGCTTGTATAACCATGGCGAATCAATACCTCCATTTGGGGCATTATCAGCAAGCACTCAATGAATATGCCGCCACCCTGAACCTCGCATACCTTTTGCTCGATGAACAAGAAATAACCGAGGCTTTGGAAAATTCGGGCATCGCGATGGATCGTCTTGGCCACGAAATGGAGGCCAGAGCTTTTTACAGGCTTGCTTCTCTGCAGCAAAAGGAGTTTTTGAACAATCTGGTCCAGAACTCAAACGCTGGGTTACCGTCACGACGTCTCAATCTTCTTTTTAAACAGGGAGATTTCGCGTTACGAAATGGAGATCTTGCCGGTGCGGAGGCATTGTTTCATGAAGTATTAAAGTCCACTCCACACGGGATGCTGGAACTTGAAGCCCGGAATCGCATCGGCTTGAGCGAGGTTCTTTTGCGAACAAAACGAATTGGGGAGGCGGAACAAATATTGGGACCCGTGATGCCCCTTGCTCAGTTCAGCCAGTACCCTGAGATCGGGTGGAAGGCCAGTTTTCTGCAGGGCAGGTTGCTTGAGGAAAAGGGCCGTTACGAAGAGGCACTTCAGTCTTATCAGAAGTCAATTTCGATTCTGCAAAAAATGCGGCGACAGATAAAGCCGGAGGATATGAAGGAGAGTTTTTTCATTGACCGTTATGACCCGTTTAAAGCAGCCGTGGAATTACTTTTTCGATCGTCCGGAAATGAACAGGAGCTGCTTGAATTTGTAGATGAAGCGAAGTCTGCAACACTGAAGGAACATCTTCTTCCGGTATCCCCTGCTGGGACCGGGGAGTCAAAAGAACAGGCATTCGCAATCGTCGAATATTTTTTCATGCGTGACAAATTGTTGGTTCTTGCGAAAAACAGAGGAAGAACTCAAGTCATCGCCCGGGACATCTCGAGAAATGAAATCTACAGCCAGATTGAAAAATTCCTGGAGTACGTTAGGAAAAATGATTCCAAAAACTTCAACAGCGCGGCGCAGCTTCTTTATAAAGAATTGATGGAACCCATCGACAGCTCAGCAGGCATTTTCTCTTCGGAAACACTTGTCATTCTGCCGGACGGACCGCTCTATCTGTTGCCTTTTGCCGGATTGAAGGACGCAGCCGGTCGTTTTTTGATCGAAAAAACCCCGATTGTATATGCCCCGTCCAGGAGCATTTTTAGACATTGCCTGTCCTCTGGTCGAGGATCCGTTTCAGCGAGCGATGAGTTAGTGCTGATCGACGGATCGGCAGGACTGTCGAATGCACGGGATGAATTGGCTTACATTTCTGCTTTGTATAAGAGAAACACCTTGATCCACGGGGCAAAGGACCTATCTATGTTTGCCCGTGAAACCGAACAAGCAAGCATACTCCATTTCTCGGGCCACGCGAACATGCAACTGGGCCAGCCTGCTCTAATGCTTCAGAAGTATCCCAAGGAGGTTTACCTGGAGTGCCAGGAGATTCGAAAGTGGAAGATGCCACGATCAAAGCTGGTAAACCTTGCAGGATGCAGCACCGGGATTGGTCCGATCTCCGAGGGGGAGGCGCCCTGGGGCTTGATACCGGCATTCCTGGATGCGGGCGCTCCGGCAATTCTGGCGAGCCTCATGGAGGTCGATGACGCATCTACCAGTTCCCTAAGCCGCCGGTTTTACGATCAGCTTCGGAAAGGGGTTGGAATAGCCAAAGCGCTGCAAACTGCACAGATTGCATTGCTCGATTCCGTTCGTACACCTTCGGATGCAAAGCCCCAATCGTGGATCCCTTATGTGCTTGTTGGAAATCCGCAGTAGCTACCCTGATTTTTTCCCAACCTCCCGAAAATTGATTATCAAGTAGGCGATCAGCAGCGTCCTTCGTTCTTGATAAAGGAATGATGATGTGAACAAGAACGCGTCCGCGTTGTTGCCGCAGCGTGGATATGCGGAATTGCAACCTGTATCGGGAGACGAGATGATCAGAAGGTAACTACGGCAATTGTTTACCCTGTATACTCTTTTATCCAGCAACCCCATCCTCGTGCATTCCCGAGATTTTCAAACCTGGAGAAGGGAAATGAAGACTCTTAGAATAAGTTTGTATTGGTTGGGTTTGGCAACGTTGGTCTGCATGTTTGTTCCTTGTAGTGCCTCTGCACAAGACGGAAGCCCCATTCCTTGCTGTCACACGCAGCTCATCCCGATTATTCCTATTCTGGATGATGGTGGGGTTCTTGGCGACCTTTACCTCGTGGACAATTCAGACGATATGCTGATGGCAAATCCCATTCCGAATCCGAAAACTTCCAGTTTCGCTGGGTCAACAACGACACAATCAACGATAAGAAACAGTTCCGCGGTGTTGCCGGCCAGCGGAGCATCTCGCCAACCAGGATCGAGCGTGAAATCCGGTGACGTAGGCCGAAATAAAAGGAGTGGACATGGGACTGACTGATGAATTGCTATGTAAGGAGATGCTCCTGGACATCATTCATTACGAGATGCGTTGTGGGCGTTTGAGTCCGGAGATGAAATACCTGTTTGAAAGACATCTGAAGGAATGTCCAACCTGCCGTCACAGCATTCTTGGATTTCAGCGCAATTTGCCTGAAACCGAGGTTGTGCGCAATTTCGGATGATTGGGCCGCCACCTGGCGCTTTCCCGTCCGGAAGGCGCCAGGCGCAATTTCAGGAACGGCCAAAACCTGGGAAGGTTATTGTGGCAACCTTTCGGGCAGACCGATTCTCCAAGGCGTAGAGACGTGTGCTCTTTATGATCTGACAGAATTGGCGTGCAATCCGCTCGTCCGGTTCAACCGCTACTCAGTGGTTGGAAAAGGCATAATAATACGGAATCGGCTCCCGGCGCCGGGGGCGGTGTTCACCTCAAAACGCCCGCCCAGAAGGCTGATGCGCTCGCTGATAGTCACCAATCCAAAACGCTCGGCGCCGCCTGGCTGGGCGCGAGACTGGTCGGAGTAAAAATCCGCCCCGTCGTCTTCGACTACCACCTGCAGTTCTTTTTCTCTAATAGCCACGTGCACGCGGGCGGACCCGACTTTCGGGCGTTTGGCAACGTTAAATAGCAGTTCCCGCACTGCCTGGAAAAGAAAGGTGGTCAGTTCTTGCGAGGCAGGGGGTATCTCCGAAACGCTGACGGTCACCGTGAACCCGAGTTTCTGGTGCATCCAACCGGCCAGCCACTCAAGCGCAGGAACGAATCCCTGGCGCAAAACAGGAGGACTGAGATCAGCATTCAACGCTCGACACGTTTCGATCGAATTGTCGATAAGTCCGCGGATTTCCGAAGCAGCCGATTGCAGATCCGTCGTGCCCCGTTCCATGGCCGTAAGCTGGGATTTCATGTTCACAAGTGTTTGCTGGAGGCCGTCGTGCAGGACGCGAGCCAGCCTCTCCCGTTCCCTGTATTCAGCCATCATGAGCGCCGCCCTTAATTCCTCCCGTTCCCTTCGCAATTCATTCTCTGCCCGTTCGCGGCGTGGGATACACCCCGCGATCACCAGAAGCTCGCTGGCATTTCCATAAGCGGTGATGAGTCCCCCCGTCAGGCGCAGATCCACGCGTTGTCCATCTTTGCGGATTATGACCGTCTCCATTTCGCACGCTTCACCCTTCAGCGCCGCTTCGAGTGCATTGACGCTTCTTTCCAGTTGGTCCGGTGCGCATAATTCCTTGAACGTCAAAGCCTTTAATTCCTGGGCGCTATACCCCGACATCTGTTCCGCGGCAGTATTAATGGCCACAAAATGCCCATCCTGATCGAGCAAAAAGACCCCGTTGGTTTTCTCTGCCAACGGCACGCGATGGAAGTATTTTTCTTCGTACATGGTCGTTTCCTATAGATTCTGATTCAGAACAACCTGGTCCCTCCTCTCAATAGAAGGGTACACTCGCCACATATCTACAGGAACGCAAGTTGACGGAAATCGCCTACCGGAAAAAACGTTTTTTCTTCTCGGGAGGAAAAAGCCGCCTGTATCCAATGAAGTCTTCTCCAGATTGAGCAACAGTTTATTCCTGTCCCTTCCTCTTTTGTCCTCAGCTGAAAAATAGGATTTGTCTTTGTCAAGCCGAAACCCTGATGTAGCCTTCTTCTTATACAGTCAGACGCAAGGAAATTTCCTATGGCCAACGGGAGGGATATCAGGCTTCTGTACGTACGTGAATTGCGTTCGGCTCTGCGCGAACGCAGTATCGTCATCAACAGCATCCTTTTACCCCTTTTCCTCTACCCCCTTCTGCTGTGGCTTGTTTATACCGGGATCTCTTTTGTGGGCGGTCAAACCCAGGGATTCAGTTCCCGAATTCTTCTAAAGAATTTGCCGACAGAACATCGGTTGCTGAAGGATGAGATACAGGGAAATCCACAAATTGAATTGAAAGATTCCCAGATCCCTGAGGAGGACATTCGAAACGGAAAGCTGGATCTTGTGGCTGAATTCCATCCGCTGGATTCGCAAGCGCCGTCCCTCAAAGACGGGTTTCGGGTAAAAATCACCTATGATGGCTCCAAGGATCGCAGCTCCACCGCGCGCGGCCGTTTCACAGAAATACTGACACGGTATCGAAACTTTTTCTTAGGCACCCAGGCGAAGAATATTGGCATCTCACCGGAGCAGTTTCAGCAATTCTGGGTGGAGACCCGGAATGTGGCGACGAGCCGTCAGATGGGACAATTCATCTTTGGAATGATGCTCCCGATCTTCCTCGTGATTATGCTTGCGGTCGGGTGCATGTATCCGGCGATCGACAGCACTGCGGGGGAACGTGAAAAATCAACCTGGGAAACTCTGCTGACGGCCGCAACGCCCCGTAGGAACGTCATCGTTGCCAAATATCTGTACGTAGCAACGATGTGGTCAAGGACGGGGAGGCGGTTCGCAGAAGCCTCGGTTTTTACTCAGCCTCGACCGCGTTGTATCCTCGCCTGACCGCCAGAGAAACAATTGAGTTCTTTGCGCGCATCAATCAGTACCCCTCGGAAAAGGTGGCCGAACGGGTGGATTATCTGATCGCTCGATTTGGCATCGCCGGGTATGCCAACGTTCGTATTGACAAGCTATCCTCCGGAATGAAGCAAAAAGTATCCATTGCCAGAACGGTCGCTCACGATCCGCCGCTGCTGATCTTCGACGAGCCTACGGTCGGGCTCGATGTTTTAAATGCCCTGGAAATGCAGGAAGTGATCAAAGAATTCCGTGCTCAGGGGAAAACCATCATTTTTTCAACTCATATCATGAGCGAAGCCGAAAAGCTCTGCGATCGAATCGGCATCCTGCACAACGGACGCATCCTGGCCTGCGGCACGCTGGATGAGCTTCGCCAATTAACCGGCGTCCACTATCTGGAAGATATCTTCGTCCACTACGTGAAAGGTCAGGAATGAACTGGCAAACTGTGAGAATCTTGCTTGCCCACGAAATGCGGATGCTCCTGCGCGACCGCCGCACCATCGTGCTCGGGCTGGCCTTTCCTTTGCTGATCCTTCCATTGGTTTTGTATGCAGCCAAATCTTCAAATGAGCGCCGCCAGAAAACACTGGAACAGACCGTTTACAAATATGCAGTTACGGGAACTGAATCTGCGGAAGTGCGGACCAGGATCGCCAGGACTTTGAAATCCCTGGATCGGGACTCCCACCGCAAGCAGGACGAAAAAAATTCTATTTCGGGCCTGAAACTGGAGGAGATCCAGGTCCAGGATCCTGCGGTGAGCCTGAGGAAACAGGAGATACACTTTTACCTGGAAGCTCTGAGCGGCAAAGAAGCCGATGCTTTGCCTAAACCCCAAGAAGCGAATGCGCCAGAAACGCAGAAGCCACAAAAGCACGTATGGCAGAGAACGAAGAGCGCAGCGTCTGGGAACCGTTTCACGTGCAAAAAGGGCACAAACAGGAAGAAAGCGTCATCAGCCTGTTCCGGGGATGGAATTTGTTGAACAGCATGGGC
>JBEKKY010000232.1:0-6372 GCA_050010475.1 Acidobacteriota bacterium
CAATCCATTTCATTCGTCGTCTCTTGTATCGGGCGAGAGTTCCACCAGCCAGGCGGCAAGCAAAGGGATGACGATCTCATGGCGCCCTGTAATTGAAATTCCGCGGCCGCCATTTTTCACAGGCCTTTTGACGACGTTTTCATTGGGCCGGTAGTGCTGGATAAAGTCAAGATTGGCGGTAGTAAAATCCTGCAGCTGCCGGCCGCTGTTGCGCACAAGCGTCACACACTTGAGAAAAACTTCGGGCAGGGTGACAGCCGAGCCGCAATTCAGGTATACCCCACCGCCGTTCAATTCCGCAATCAACCCCGCGAGGAGGAGATAATCCCTGTAGCTGCCTTCTCCGATGGCCGCCGGTGAAATAATCGGGTGATTATGGATGATATCAGCTCCGATTGTCACATGAACCGTCACCGGAATGTTCCGAAGATATGCCTGCAGAAGCAGACTGTACCGGCCAAAGGGAGGCTTTATTTTTGAGAGATGCCGCCCCAGGGACTCACCGATTCCGAGCCCGTCCGCCACGCCATCCCGTATCGCCTGATTGATTCCGTGTCCTGTTTCCTCCGCCATGCCGAATGCACCGGACTTCAGCTGCACCTCGACATCTTCACTCGTTGAACCAACCAGCGCGATCTCATAGTCATGAATCAGGCAGGATCCATTGAATGCCAAAGCGGTTACCAAGCCTCTATCCATGAGGTCGATCAGAATCGGAGAGAGTCCCGTCTTGATGACATGCCCGCCCATGCCCCAAATGACCGGTCTTCCATTGCTTCGGGCATTAACAATGTCACATGCCAAATCCTTCAGATCGCGGGATGCCAGGACGCCTGGAAGGCTCTTGAGAAACTCCGAAAGGGTGCCCCCCTTTTCATGGGGGCGGCCGAAAAGATCGACCGCGACTTTGCTGGGGCGGCTTTCGAGTGGATAGGTTTTGATGCCGGTAAGATCGTAGGGCCGTACCCGATATTTGGACATCGATGATCATAACCCTTTCATGTTGTCATCCACGAGTTCACATACAATGTGGCCGATCATTATGTGAACTTCCTGTATCCGTGCCGAAAGTTTGTGGGGAACATTCAGATGGTACCGGACTTTCGGACCAAGCTTGCCGCCGTCTCTGCCGGTAAAGGCTACCGTAACCATTCCCATTTCCCTTGCAGCATCGATCGCCGCAAGTACATTGGGAGAATTGCCGCTGGTTGAGATCGCGACGGCGACATCCCCTTTCTGTCCCAAGGCCCGCACCTGCCTGACGAAAATCTGTTCAAAACCATAGTCATTGCCGATGGCCGTGAGAATTGAACTGTCGGTGGTCAAGGCGATAGCCGGAAGAGGCGTGCGTTCCCTTTGGAACCGCCCGACCCATTCCGCAGCGATGTGCTGAGCATCTGCCGCACTGCCGCCATTTCCGAAAAGGAGCACTTTCCGTCCTTCCGCAAAAGCCGAACGAATTTCGAGAGCTATCTGGGCGATGAGCTCTTCGTTTTTTTGAAAAAACGTCTTTTTCAACTCGATACTGTCGGCAACAGCTTGTCGTATGGCGTCAATCATCGCACAAAGATCTGACAGTACTAAAGGTTATGTCAAGCCTAAAACTCCCGTTCACGCGTTTACCGGTTTACGCGTTTCCGATGCCGAGCGCAACGCGTAAACCCGTAAACGCGTAAACCCGTAAACGGCACTCGATACCCATTCCGATACAGATGCCGAACCATATTGTGTTATCAATATGTTAGCGCGGATTGACTCTCATGCTCCTATCTGTTAGATTACCCCATTTATACCCGTCCGGAGACATTCTCCAATGTTCAGCGCAATTCTAACCAAAATAGTAGGCAGCAAAAATGAACGCGATCTGAAACAGATCGCGCCAGTCGTACAGAGGATCAACGAGCAGGAACCCGAGATGGCGCGCCGCACCGATTCCGAGCTGCGAGAACTGACGCCGAAATTCCGTGAGCGCTTCGCCAACGGCAATGGGGGGAGTCTGGATGACATTATTCCGGAAGCCTTTGCAGCTGTGAGGGAAGTCGCCAAACGCGCGCTGAACATGCGGCACTTTGACGTTCAGCTCATTGGCGGCATGGTCCTGCACCAGGGGCGAATCGCCGAGATGAAGACCGGAGAAGGAAAAACGCTGGTTGCGACCCTTCCGGCCTACCTCAATGCCCTCGAAGGCAAAGGCGTTCACATCGTTACCGTCAATGATTATCTGGCTGGCCGCGATGCCGAGTGGATGGGAATAATTTATCGGGCGCTGGGCCTTACCGTCGGTTGCATTCAGCATCCGTTGACCGACGAAGAGCGCAAGGTCGCATATGCCGCCGATATCACCTACGGCACGAACAACGAACTGGGGTTCGATTACCTCCGCGACAACATGAAGTACGATATCAGGGATTGCGTCCAGCGGGGACACAACTTCGCGATTGTGGACGAAGTGGACTCGATCCTGATCGACGAGGCGCGTACTCCTCTCATTATTTCAGGACCGGCCGAGGAATCCACAGACAAGTACTACAAGGTTGACCGCATCATCCCCAGGCTGAGAAGAGACATCGATTACCAGGTCGACGAAAAGGCTCGAACCGTAAATCTCACCGAAGAAGGCGGGGAGAAGACCGAAAAATTCCTGGCTGTGGGAAACCTGTATGAACCCCAGAACATGGAATGGGTGCACCACGTTTTACAGGCTCTGAAGGCTCACCTGCTCTTCAAGAGAGATGTGGACTATATGGTCAAGGACGGCGAGGTGGTCATTGTCGACGAATTTACCGGCAGGCTCATGCCGGGTCGGCGCTACAGCGACGGCTTGCACCAAGCGCTCGAAGCCAAAGAGAACGTCAAAATAGAAAGGGAAAACCAGACTCTCGCAACTGTCACATTCCAGAACTACTTCCGCATGTACAAGAAACTGTCAGGCATGACCGGTACGGCCGAGACTGAAGCGGAAGAGTTCTATAAAATTTACAAACTCGAAGTCAATGTCATCCCGGCGAACCGGACGCTCATCCGCACGGAATACCCCGACATCATCTACCGGACTGAACGCGAGAAATACAGCGCCGTCGTGGATGAAATAAAAGGCCTGTATGAAGAGGGCAGGCCGGTCCTGGTGGGCACAATCTCGATAGAGAAATCGGAAAAGCTGAGTACGTTACTGAAAAGGCAAAGCATCCCGCACGTCGTCCTGAATGCCAAATATCACGCAAAAGAAGCGGAGATCGTTGCTCAGGCCGGGCGGAAGAAGGCCGTCACGATCGCGACCAACATGGCAGGACGCGGGACGGACATACTGCTCGGCGGAAATCCGGAGTTCCTGACGCTTCAGACGCTGCGTGAAAAGGGGCTCGATGCCCAGACCATGCCGAAAGCGGACTACGAAAAAATCCGAAAGCATTGGGTGGAGGTCTGCCCCAAAGAACACGACGAAGTCGTGAGCAAGGGCGGGCTGCACATCCTGGGCACCGAACGGCATGAGGCGCGGCGCATTGATAACCAGCTCCGAGGAAGAGCCGGCCGTCAGGGCGATCCCGGTTCATCCCGGTTCTATCTCTCACTCGAAGACGATCTAATGCGGATTTTCGCGAGCGACCGCATTTCCGGAATCATGCAATCGCTCGGAATGGATGAGGGAGTCCCGATCGAAAGCAAGCTCATCACGCGCCAGATTGAAAGAGCCCAGAAGCAGGTCGAAGCTCGCAATTTCGAAATCCGCAAACACCTGCTCGATTATGACGACGTCATGAACAAGCAGCGGGAAGCCATTTACGCCATCCGGCGGGAGCTTCTGGAAGGAGCGGATCAGCGGGAATACATTCTGGAACTCGCAAACGATATTCTGATCGACCTGATGGATCAATATACGCCGCGCGAGAAGTCGATCGACACCTGGGATCTGGAAGGGCTCCGCGTCAGTGTCGGCAATCAATTCGGATTCGATATAGCGCAGCTTGGCCTTAATCCCCAGAGCATAAGATACGAGGAACTGGCAGAGAAACTGCCCGAGAGCATTCGCACACTTTACCAGAATAAGGAAAAGAGATTTGGTCCTGAATTCATGCGCTATCAGGAGCGGATGATAATGCTGACCGTCCTGGATAATCAGTGGAAAGACCACTTGTGGGCCCTCGATCATTTGAAAGAAGGAATCGGGTTGCGGGGATACGGACAAAGAGACCCTCTCATCGAATACAAAAAAGAAAGTTTCGACATGTTTGAGGAACTCCGGGCACGAATCGAGGAGGAAACGATTCGATGGCTCCACCTGTTCGAGCCTGTCGGCAAAGAGGAACAGGATGCTCGTGAAAGAGAGCGCGAAGAGGCGCGGCGCAAGGCACAACGGGAGCAAAATCTCGTTTACAGCGCCGGAGATTCAGGACCCGCGGGACCGGCAAAGCGCGAGGTGGCGAAGGTCGGCAGAAATGATCCCTGTCCCTGCGGCAGCGGCAAAAAATTTAAAAAGTGCCACGGAGCGTAAACAGAATTACGAATGACGAATTGCGAATTACGAATTGAAAAATACTTCTTTGCTGTATTCGAGCGCTCGAACAACAGGCAGCTCGAAGTCAATTCGTAATTCGTCATTCGTAATTCGTCAATTTCTATAGGGGAGTATATGGTTCGAGACTCCAGCATAAAAGAAGCCCTCACATTCGATGACGTTCTCTTGGAACCTGCCAAGAGCGATTTACTTCCATCTGAGGTCGAAATTACGACCCGTCTGACCAGAAATATTCCCTTGAATATTCCGCTTCTGAGCGCAGCCATGGATACCGTCACGGATTTCCGGATGGCCATCGCAATGGCTCAGCAGGGCGGCATGGGCGTCATCCACAAGAACATGACGATCGAAGGACAGGCAGACGAGGTGGATAGGGTCAAAAGATCTGAAAGTGGAATGATCGTGAATCCGATTACCATGTCTCCCGACCAGAAGATCCATGAAGCCGTGGAGGTGATGAAGAGATATAAAATCTCCGGGCTGCCGATCACTTCAAACGGCAAGCTGGTCGGGATTTTAACGAATCGCGATCTCAGGTTCGAAACCCGCTTGAACATCAAGATCTCCGACTTGATGACAAAGGAGAACCTCATCACCGTGCCGGTGGGAACGACACTGGAAGAAGCCGAGAGCATTCTCCATCGCCACCGGGTGGAAAAGCTCCCGGTCGTGGACAGCAAGTATCGTCTGAAGGGGTTGATCACGGTCAAGGACATCCAGAAAAAGATCGCGTATCCGAACGCCTGCAAAGACCGTCTGGGCAGACTTCGCGTGGGCGCAGCTATCGGCGCCACAGGCGACTATATCGAAAGGGCTGCTGCCTTAGGCAAAGCCGGAGTGGATGTGCTGGTAATCGACACCGCTCACGGGCACTCCACCAGAGTACTGGACGCGATAAAACAGGCAAAACACAAGTTTCCGGACATCGATCTCATCGCCGGAAACGTGGCGACGGAGGAAGGCGCGCTGGCACTGGTAAAAGCCGGAGCTGACGCCATCAAAGTGGGGATGGGACCGGGATCCATCTGCACGACGAGAGTTGTGAGCGGCGCCGGAGTTCCTCAAATCACAGCTATCATGGACTGTTCCAGGGTCGCGCACCGTTCTTCAGTCCCGGTGATCGCCGACGGAGGCATCAAATTTTCGGGCGACATTTCGAAAGCCCTCGCGGCCGGTGGAGACTCCGTTATGATCGGTTCGCTGTTCGCCGGAACCGATGAAAGCCCGGGCGAGGCGGTGCTGTACCAAAACCGCAGTTACAAGGTCTACAGGGGAATGGGCTCCATAGAAGCAATGAAAGCGGGCAGCCGGGACCGCTACGGACAGGAAGGCGCATTTTTTGAAGGAAAACTGGTCCCCGAGGGAATCGAGGGGATGGTTCCATACAAAGGAAGCGTTGAGGTAATGATCCCGCAATTGACCGGAGGATTGCGGGCCGGTATGGGTTATTGCGGCTGCCGGAACATAGAGGAGCTGCAGACACGCTCCCGTTTCCTGCGTATTACATCCTTCGGATTGAAGGAAAGCCACGTTCATGACGTGTTGATCACGAAGGAAGCCCCCAATTATAGAACCGAGCTGTAGGTTCTACTTCCGCCGTGAATGACGAATGACGAATGTTCTACTTCCGCCGTGAATGACGAATGACGAATGACGAATTACGAATGAACCCAACTCTATGCCGCGTCAATTCGTCATTCGTCATTCGTCATTCGTCATTTTGTTTAGACTTTCCTGCCCCTAATCCCATCCATATCAATGACTGCCTGCACCGAGGGATCTATTCATGATAGAAACCGAGGAGGCTGTCCGAAAATTTGTTGAAGGCGAAGAAGAGGCTTTCGGCCCGATTGTCCGAC
>JBEKKY010000233.1:0-6125 GCA_050010475.1 Acidobacteriota bacterium
CGCTGATGCCCCTGGCCCCGAAAGCAAAATATATCGAAAACAGAAAGGAAATTGCATTTGGCAAGAGCATCTGGCAAACGGCTTTGGATATTAATTTCCATCGCAGCCTGCTTGACGTCCACACCTGCGAGAGCTTCACAGAGGTCATTCACACGGGCAGCAGCCACCCCTATGTCATCGGAACCCGTTTAAAAATCATCGATAATAAAATTTCAGAGGTGGAAAGCCTGGTCACTGGTAAAGGGGATTGGCTCTTTAACGCCGATAACTACCTGAAGTATTCATCACAGGAGAAGTGGGATATCCTTCCTGCCGCTCAGCGCAGCGATCGCCAAACCCTGATTAAGGCTGCGGATGCTTACTTTGATGTATTTTCCGATCGGTCCTCCGTCGTTCCCTGGGGTATTCCATGTGCTCGTCTGGAGGGGGGCGCATATACCAATCCCCAAGGAGATCCGAACGCCTCCTGCATAGGCGGGGCCCCCCTGGAGGGGACTGTCAAAATCGTAAATCGGCGCTATATCGTCGATGTCGATATGGGAACTGTTGTTGGCTTGATGAACTTCGGCACAGAGAATGGGTTGCCTGACTCCCACATATTTCGTTTGGAAAATGGAAAGATTCGATATGTGCACACCCTGACCGTGTGTACTATCCCGAACTGCGGATTCCCTCCCCCGAAGGAGAGCGCAAAACCCAAATGATGCCGGGGACGCCACCCTTTTTGCCAGAGCGACGTTGCTTCTATCGAAAAGTAAACTGGCGAAAAGGGTGGCGTCCCCACTTCCCCACTTCCATTGGGCGTCTCGCCGGGCGCCAGCGCTTCCGGCGATGCCCTTTCGCTATTGTCTCACTTTCCGACCTGGGCCGTCCCAGAGGCTTCAAGCACAAGCTCAAGATCCAGGATGATTTGAACCTCATCGCCCACAACTACACCCCCCGCATCCATCGATCGGTTCCATTTGATGCCGTAATCCTGCCGGTTCACCGCTGCGGTAGCGTGAGCGCCGATGCGGGACTCGCCTCCCATCCCTTTGACAACAAGGGTTGCCGTAACATTAAGACTGATCTCTTTCGTGACTCCGCGCATCGTGAGGTCGCCGACCAGGTTGAAATTGCCTCCTCGAATATTCTCGACGCGCTTCGATTTAAACCTGATTGTCGGGTAGGTAGCTGCATCGAAGAAATTGGAACTGCGCAGATCAGCATCGCGCTTCTGCTCTCGAGTATTGATGGAGGCGACTTCAATCACCGCTTCAGCCTTTATCGTTGAGTAATCCTTTCCGTCGAATGAAACTGTTCCCGTCATCTTGCCGAATTCGCCACGGACATTGCTGATCATCAGATGTCTCACTTCGAATTGGGCAGCGGAATGTGCCGGATCGATGTTCCATGTGGATTGACCTGCCGCAGATTGGGATGTGAGAATCAAGGCAGCGGCAAAAAGCGTCAGAGCTGTGAATTTCATGTCAATTCCTCCGGTCGGTATGCTCTGGTCATATAACATTGCCCAAATCTGAATGCAATCTTTGACAAACACGGACGCTCCCCTTTTCGCCAGGTCAGTCTTGGCTGGAATCGCAATTGCTCCGGCGAAAAGAGAAGGTCCCCACTTTAAGGCTCTGGCAGGTTTGAGCACTTCCAGGCTTCGCTTCCAAATCGGCGGTACTAATGTTGGAAATATGGTTGAGCGGTGTCTTATATTATTGGGTTCCGCCCAACGTAGCAGAATGTGCTCATGAAGTTCAGGCTTGTTCATACCCGGAAGCCGTCCGGCTTTGGAAAGGAGTCTAGGGTTATGCTGAAGCGATCGATCGTGCTGGCCTGTATCCTTTTTCCGGTGTTGCCGGCAACAATGCCGGCACAAACCTTTCTCAAGGATGTCTTCAAGAACTATTTTCGAATCGGTGCGGCGCTGAATCCAGGTCACTTTACCGGGACCGACGCGGCAGGGAGCGCACTTGTCAAACAGCACTTCAACGCGATCACGCCGGAGAACGACATGAAGTGGGAACGGATTCATCCAAGGCCCGATGCCGGGCTTGCAGGCTACAACTTCGAGAATTCCGATCAATACGTAGAGTTCGGCGAAAAAAACGGCATGTTCATCATCGGACATTGCCTCGTCTGGCACAGTCAGGTGCCGCGCTGGGTCTTCGCGGATGTCGAAGGCAAACCGCTCGACCGGGCTGCGCTGTTGCAGCGTATGCGCGAGCATATCTTCGCCGTCGTCGGCCGCTACAAGGGTCGCGTGAATGGATGGGACGTCGTGAACGAAGCCCTGAATGAAGACGGCACGCTGAGGAAATCGCCTTGGTTGAACATCATAGGCGAGGATTACATCGCGCGGGCTTTCGAGTATGCATATGAAGCCGATCCGAAAGCCGAGTTGTATTACAACGATTACAATCTCGAATATGAAGCCAAGCGGAACGGTGCAGTAGATCTGGTGAAAAAACTGCAACACCAGGGGATTAAAATCACAGCGATCGGCATGCAAAGCCATGACAAAATGGACCGCCCCACGGTGCAGCAGATCGAAGATAGCCTGAATGCATTCAAAGCACTCGGCGTAAAGGTGGTGGTGACCGAATTGGATGTGGATGTGCTGCCGCCCGTCACGCGCCAGCCGACTGCCGACATCTCGGCGCGGGCCCAGTCGACTCCCGAAGCGAACCCTTATGTCGCCGGTCTGCCCGACGAAATGCAAAAGGCTCTGGCGAAGCGCTACGCGGATATTTTCGCCGTTTTCCTTAAATATAAGGATCTGATCAAACGCGTCACCTTCTGGGGTGTCACAGATCGTTACTCCTGGCTGAATAATTTCCCGGCTGCGGGACGGACGAATTACCCCCTTCTGTTCGATCGCGAGGGCAAGCCCAAACCTGCCTTTGACGCGGTGATCCAGAAGGCAAAAGCGGCACAGTAGCAGACAGGCTGCGCAACCTCCGCAGCGGCGCCATTCGGGATAAATGGGTGGATAAATGGGGACGTCACCCTATTGCGCAGCGAAGCTGTGGCATTTGGATACATGAACTGCGCAATAGGGTAACGTCCCCGGAGTGTGCCCGGAGTGTGCGGATATCGGCAGCGGCGCCATTCGAATAAGATTGACAAGCATCCAAAATGGCTTTAGGACTGACTTCGAAAGGGAGGCAGCCATGCAGATAAGTGATGAATACGACGTGATTGTGGTTGGCGGCGGCACTTCGGGTGTTGCAGCAGGAATTGCTTCAGCAAGAACGGGGGCAAAGACTTTGGTCATAGAGCGCGTTGGCGCCCTCGGAGGGCAAATGAACGTGTCGGGACCGCCCGGGTTCGCTTATGCAAACCTTTACAATGAACGGCACGAGCGCATTATCGGGGGAATCATCACCGAAACTCATGAGCGCCTTCTCAAACAAGACCATGCCCTTCCTCATCTGGAGCCCGAATTCCGCGGCTGGTACACCTTCGCCTATGTGGATCCGGACTGGTGGGGACTTCTGATATTTGAAATGATGCAGGAGAACGGCGTCAAGCTCCTCCTCCATTCTCTCGCCGTGGATGTCGTGAAAGAAGGCAAGACCATGAAGGGCGTTGTGGTCGAAAATGTGTCCGGACGACAGGTGATTCGCGGCAAGATTATTATCGATTGCACCGGCGAGGGGGAGATCGCAGCGCGAGCCGGAGCGCCGCATGAAATTCTGCCCAGGGATCAGATGGAGCCCCATACGCTGGCTTTCACCGCCGATGGCGTGGACTGGAAAAAGGTTCTCGATTACGTCAAAAGCAATCCTGAAGAATTCGAATTTGAGCGCTTCCAGGAAAATACGCAGCACAAATGGACCTATGAGGAACTCGTCAGCCGCATCCGGAAGATCGACAACATCGTCGAATTCGGTGAGGTGATGGGATACAGAAGCATAAAAAAGAAAGCGATGGAGACCGGGGAGTGGCACGGCTTTAGCGGCGTGGGCTTTTTCCTGATCCCGCGCGAGGGCGGCGTTATCCAAGCTCATTTCCAGCACTCGTCTCAGGTGGGAAACTGCGATGCGACCAATGTGGAGGATCTGACGTATGGCGAAATAGAATGCCGCCGCCAGATTGTCATTGCCTGGAAGTTCATCAAAAAATACCTGCCTGGATTTGAGAAGGCGTACATCACCCGGGTTTGCCCCGAACTGCGGATTCGTGAGGGACGTCGCATCATGGGCGATTATGTCCTGAAGCCGGAAGATGTCACTGAAGAAAGGAAATTCCCCGACGTGATACATAAGAGCGCCTTCCCCGCAAATGCCGTTCACGTCGTGGGTCCCAACACTCTGGCAACGATGGTGCCTACCGGTCCGAAGAATGGCGGATCCCATGACGTTCCATACCGGTGTCTCGTTCCTCGTGAGGTTGAAAACCTCCTGGTCGCAGGCAAGGCAATTTCGGCAGAACGCGGCGCGTACCAACGGTTTCTCATGCAGAACATGGCAAGCGGACAGGCAGCCGGCGTTGCCGCCGCTCTCTGTGCGAAGAAAAACATTACGCCGAGGATGCTGGAAGCCGATGTATCCGAACTCCAGCAGATCCTGGTAGCGCAGGGCGCGATCCTCACCGGGACGCATTGACGAGTTTCCGAACTCTGCATTTCGGTATCGGTATCGTAATCGCAATCCGCATTCGACAGCAATTGCGATACCGATCAACGATACCGGTACCGGGGAGACCTCAAAAAGGAGTTTATGGCGGAATGAGCGAGATTACATCTTCCACGATCGATGTCGGGAAACTGATTGACGACTCCACACTAAACAGCGTTTCCATCAGCGTCATTCTTATGTGTGGGCTGATCATGCTCATGGATGGATACGATTACACGATCATTTCCGTTGCCGGTCCGGTGATCATGAAGGAGTGGAACGTCGGTACAAAAGCGTTTGGTGTGGCTCTCACCGCAGCGCCTTTCGGGTATTTGCTCGGCGCGCTAATTTTCGGAACTCTCTCTGATAAGATTGGAAGAAAAAAGACCTTAATTCTTGCATCCTTTTTCTTCAGCGTTGGAACTCTGCTTGTTTACTTTTCGCAATCACTGCAAAGCCTCATTCCCATACGCGCATTTACCGGCATCGGGATAGGCGGAGCGGTTCCTTGTGCAATCACTCTGACCAGTGAATATTCCCCCTTGAAGGGCAGGGGGAAGTACATATCCGTCATGTATTCAGGGTTTTTGCTGGGAATTGTTCTTGGCGGGTTTGTTGCAGGCTTCATGCTGGATAAGCTCGGATGGCGCCCGCTGTTTCTTGTCGGCTTCGTGGCCCCTGTTCTAGCCATAGCCCTGTTATGGCTGAAGCTGCCGGAATCCGCCCGATGGCTTTCTGTCAGATATCAGAACGAGAGCCAGAGAAAAACCCTCTCTGAAGTAGCCAAAAGGATGCAGCCCGGCATTCAAATTGTTTCAGCAACGCGCTTTGTTTCCGCAGGATCAAATAAGGAGAAGGCTTTCGCAAAAGAGCTGTTCTCGGGCAAACTGGCCTGGGTGACGCCGGTAGTCTGGACCTATTACCTGATCAGTTCGATTGCGGTCTTTTTTATAGGTAACTGGGGACCGAAGCTGTTGGTCAACATGAGCTTCTCCGCTTCACAGGCCGCTAACATCACCGGGGCCGGCGGTATCCTGGTCGCGATTGCCTGCCTGCTGAGCGGCTTCTTCTATGACCGGGTCGGCTTCCGATGGGGATCGATCCTGCACGTCATCGCGGCGGCATGCATGGTTGTATTCGCCACCGGGCTGGGTCCCGTTGGTTTTGTTGCTGTATGGATTGTCAGCGGATTCTTTATCAATGCCGCTCACATGGATGTCACAATACTTGCCCCGATCATATATCCTCCGAACTGCAGAAATTTGGGCGCCGGCACGGCTATTGCGACGGCGAGAATTGGAGCCATGATAGGACCGTCGCTCGGTGGAATCCTTCTCGCGTCGACAACCCTAACCATGCAAAGGGTGCTGGCCTTCGTGTCCGTTCCTCTCCTGATGGCTGCAGTTCTTTGCTATATTGCCGGCAGGCAGTACGATTTTCATTTCGCTCCCCTGTATTCCGGCAAACGATAAAAGCAAAAACGCCACGGATTCCATAGATTTCACGGATTCATAT
>JBEKKY010000234.1:0-6089 GCA_050010475.1 Acidobacteriota bacterium
ATATTGTTGACGGCAATGTGAATCCGGCGGATTTAAACAGGTCGAGAAGCAGTTGGTCCGGACCGTAATGAGGAATTACGATAATCGTACGATTCATATTCTCACTCAAATTGGTTAGTGCCGTGCCCAACCCAACCCGAAATGGACCCCCGCATTTTAATAGAAAGGCATCATGAAGAGCGAACGATTAATTGGCGATCCTCAGCCTCGCGGCATTGCCAGGTTTGGCAGGGTATTGGAAGTATCTTCGGACGACCTTCTCGATCCGCTTTCCGGTTTCCGCAGATCGCCATACGGGCAATGCTGCTCCCCGGGTCAACAATCTGTAGAGAAGCCAGAAACAAGAAGCCGGGAACCAGACTGGTTTATAAGCTTTTTTCTTCTCGCTTCTGGCTCCCGGCTTCTCACTCCTGTATTCTGTATTTAGAATTCTTTTTTCGTCCGAGGTGTCCCATGCAAAAGACGCTCGTCATGACTATTATGGGAAAAGACCATACCGGTTTAGTGGAATCGTTGGCACGGCTGATATCGGAATGCGGGGGCAATTGGCTGGAGAGCCGGATGTGCCGTCTGGGAGGGGAATTTGCGGGCATTTTGCGAGCAACGGCGCCGGAAGACAGCGAACAGAACCTTATCCATTCGCTTCACGCTCTGCAGTCCAAAGGACTAACTGTAGTAGTCCAGAGGGACGAAACCCTGCCATCCGCTGGGCTGACACGCACGGCGACCCTCAGCCTTGTCGGCCACGACAGGCCCGGAATCATTTACCAGATCACGGCCGCGTTGGCACATCAGAATATCAATGTCGAGGAATTGGAAACTGAATGTTCCAGCGCGCCGATGTCAGGCGAGAGGATCTTCAGGGCCATGGCCAGACTTCAGATTCCGGAAAGCTGTACCGTGCCGGAACTCCGAAAGGAATTGGAAGAAATAGGAAGTGAATTGATGGTGGATATTACCTTCACGGGAATCTAGAGATAACTCTAGCCCAATCGGTATCGATATCGATTCAGAGTTACTCGATGCCGGATTCATTCAGGGACGTTTTCTTTCTCTTACGCTGCAGAGTCAGGCTCAACAGGGGCGGCGTGATCAGCGTTGTTACAATGACCATGATGACAATCGCGGAAAAAGCCGCGTCGTCTATCACCCTGAAATTCTTCCCGATGCCGGCAAAAATAAGGCCGACCTCTCCGCGTGGAATCATTCCTACCCCGATTGTGAGCCTGTCCAGGTGTTTCTCCAGTATTCCAAGCCCGCAGATCTGCTTCCCTATTATCGCAGCAACCGTCAGTCCCGCCGCCAACCCTATGATGGATGGGTTGGCAAACGATTCCAGCCGGACCTGAATACCCATGAACACAAAAAAAATCGGAACCATCAATGTGGAAACAGGCCGGATCAGCTGCTTAATCTGAACTTCCCCTTGGAATCCGCGGAAATGTACTTCCTCTAGAAGAAGTCCGGCCGCAAATGCGCCTACAATGGGAGCAAGGCCAGCCAGATTGGCGAGATAAGCCAAAACAAAGGCAAACACCAGTGAGGACACCATCGCCACGCCGCTTGTTCTGAGCCTGGCAAGTTGTTTCATGATGCGGGGAACAAAAAATACGCCCGCAATCAGTGTCCCGACGAGAAACAAAATCGACATCACGATCGGGCGGAACACGGATCCAAACGCGACCGGCTGTCCCGATTCCGCAGAAGTAACAATTCCGGAGACGACCGCGAGAACGATTAAACCGAGCACATCATCGATTACGGCCGCGCCCAGAATGATCTGCGCCTCCTTCATCTGAAGCTTTCCAAGATCCTTAAAGACGCGCGCAGTAATTCCGACGCTGGTTGCACAGAGAACAGATCCGACAAACAAATGCACGTAGAAAAGGCTGAAACCGGCCGGCACGATGCGCGAAAGCGCGATTGGAATATTCTTGATGAAAAACCAACTTGCTCCAAAGCCCAGGATGAAAGGAGCGATGACTCCCAGGACCGCTACAATGAAAGAAGAAGCGCCGACCTTCATCATTCCCTTGACTGTCGATTCGAGCCCGACTTCGAACAACAGAATGATCACACCGAGCCGGGCAAAGCTGTCCACGGCGATAGGCCAATATCCCTGTATCGGGGTCATGCGCAGCGGTTCAAAAAAGCCCAAACCGGGATTCAGCAGCACCAGGTTGCCCAATAGGATTCCGCCGATTAATTCGCCAAGAACGGAAGGAAGTCCGCAACGCACAGAAATTTCTCCGAACAGTTTGGCGACAACGAGAATCGCAATAACGGCCAGCAGCATCGCAGCAATAGGATCGTCATGGATTTCCATAGAGGAAGCGAAAGCACAACTTCCCCCAAAGACGAGAAGAATGAACAGCAACGGAAGAATGTTTTTCATGACTAGAAAATAGCTCAAAGGAAATTGGAATATCTACGATAATCGGCAATGCGGCTAACGAAGCTCCCTCTCTCGGAAGCGCCCGCGTCCACCCGGCTTTTTAGAACAAAACGGACGCCGCAGTCAAAAACCCGGGGGAAAGCCGGCGAGATACCCAATGCCACATAGCTTTTGCATCAATGCGTATGCACGAGACCCGAAGACACCCAATGCCGCATAACTTTTGCATCAATGCCTATGCAGGAGGCCCGAAGGGCCGGCAGAGAATGAATAGCCCCGGCCGTGAGGCCGGGGAAAGGGACAAAAACGTTAGAGCACCGAAGGTACGGCACGTGCAGCGCCCAGGGTGCCGCACCTTCGGCGCTCTGTTTCTTTCCAATTCTATCCCGGCCTGACGGCCGGGCCTAGCCACTGCCGGCCCTTCGGGCCTCAAATACAAAAAACTATGCGGCATTAGGCGGGACGCCAGCGCTTTCAGTCCAAGGAAATCCGTGGCGTTTTTGACCCCGGCTGGTTATCATTTGTCGCCATAGGTTCACATATAAAAGAATCGGAGCCTCCGTAAAATGACCAAAGAGATGCTCAGCACAAAAGAAGTCGCCGATTACCTCAGCATCAACGAAAAGCAGGTATACCGGCTAATTAAGGAGAAAAGGATCCCTGCCACAAGAATTACAGGAAAATGGCTGTTCCCCAAAGGACTGATCGATGAATGGGTAGTAAACAGCGCGCGAGAAAGCGTCAGTATCCCCAAGAAAACCGCATCGGAAAGGCAGGTTGTAATTGCAGGAAGCAACGATATCGCGCTGGAACTCCTGGTTAAAAACACGAACCTGCTGCATCCCGAATACACAGTGTCGATCTCCAATGTCGGGAGCCTTGCCGGATTGATCGCACTCAAGAATGGGAACTGCCACATCGCGGCTTCCCATCTTCTGGACCTGGATACCGGCGAATACAACACCACGTTCATCAAGAAGCACTTCCCGGAACTGAAGGTCGTTATTTTGAATCTGGCCCATAGAGAGCAAGGCTTGATTGTCAAAAAGGGCAATTCTCTCCAGATAAAAACTCTCGGCGACCTGGTGAAGAAAAAAGCAAACTTCGTCAATCGGCAGGAAGGGTCCGGGACACGGGTTTTGCTCGACTACCGACTGAAAGAGAATGGAATCAATGCCGCGGAGATTACGGGTTACGACAAGGTTGCCTATACACACATGGAAGTGGCGCTGGAAGTATTCAGCGGATCGGCGGATGCAGGGGTGGGAATCTATACGGCGGCCAGGCTCCTGGGCCTTGATTTCATCCCTCTGGTAACTGAGCGGTTCGACTTGATTATCCCCTCCGATATCTTCACGGGCGGAACAGTCAAAGCGCTGCGCGAGGTGCTGAGCTCCGATGAATTCAAATCCAATATGGCCCGGATGGGAGGGTATGAAATTCACGACACGGGCAAAATCATGTATGAAAGAGGATAAAACCTGCAGAACTCATTCGGAGGATATTCAATGAAAAACCTGTTCTCTTTTCTGATGCTGTCTGTGGTACTGGCTTGCACCTACGCACAAGACCGCAGCCAAAGGAACAGCTTTTTTGACGGTTCCGAGGCCAAGAGCTTTGCTCTCAAAAGCGTGTCGATCCAGGGCGAAGTGCAGGAGCCAGGCCCGGTTGATTTGTCTCTTCTCCCGCTCCGAAGTGTCGCAATCAAAGAGGTGGCAATGGAAAAGGGAGAGCGCGTGTTTAAGGGAGCGTTTTTTGTCAGCGGCTATTCTCTGTACGACATTCTGAACGGCAAGAAATTTAAAAAGGCTCCGGAGAACACTTTTTCTCCGCCGGTAGATTTGTATGCTGTAGTGGAAAACGACAAAGGCGAAAAAGCTGTATTCAGCTGGGGCGAGATATATTACAGGAACAGTTTCGATATCCTGATAACAAAAACGGTCCAGGCCATCAATCCGGCCCGGTCGAAGACAGTGTGGCCGCTGCCGGAAGCACCTCGCCTGGTTTGCGCGGGCGACCTTTTGAATATCCGTTTTATCAACAATCCGACCAAAATAACGGTGCTGTCCTTTCACGGCCCTGTTCCCAAAGAAAAACCGAAAGATATCTATTCTCCCAATATCAGCATTACAGGTACGGCTGGTTCATTCACTGTCGCTGACATCGGTTCATCCGTCGAGAAAAGAACCTATTCGGACGTCGGATATGGCCATGGGATGGGGTTCAAGGGAGCACAGAACGTTTCGGGATATCTTCTAAAGGACATCATTGCCGTCAATCTCAAACTCAATCCTGATATGTTGGGCAAATGGATTGCGGTCGCCAGCGCAAAAGACGGCTATCGTTCGGTATTCAGCGCCAGCGAAATCATGAACCGCAGCGACAACCAGGATCTGATTCTGCTCGAGAAAAAAGACTCTCCCGAAAATGGCCGTTATACTTTGTTCCCCACGGGCGATTATTTTGCCGACCGGGATGTAAAGGCCGTGGAAAAGATCGAGCTTCTGGGTGCGGATTAACCCCGATTACGAAATTGGAGATAACGCAATAAAAAGCGCCGAAGGCGCGACGCAGCGCTACAGTTCGAATGATCGGGTAGGCTTTTTCGACCACGAAACACACGAAACATCACGAAAGCTCAATATCTTTTCGTGTATCTCGTGCATTTCGTGGTTGGAGTTTTTCTTTAGACTTTGTGGACGCTGTCCAGTTCGGCATCCGGAACGTCGAACTTAAACGCGCCCGGCCCAAAGGCTTCTTCCGAGAAGAATTTCGGCAACCGGTCGTCTTCCGCTGTAAAGCCGGCGGCTTTGTTGAATTTCCTTTCGATCTCGAGCACTTCCTCACCAAGGTTGCAGATATATTTGTCGTCCAGCTGTTCTCCGGTCAACGCGGAGACCGCTGCCACAACATTTAAGTGCAACCCCGGCCCCGCTTCCATAATCGGCATCGCGATCATCATGCAGAGCCCGAGCGTATCCGCCGCAGCCATCCAGCGCTGCATGAATTGCGATTTGGGCGCCTGCCCGGTCGGAGCGACCGGAACGTAGGTTGGATCGTGCGGACCCGGCAAGACAATGCCGGTCGTGTGATCAGCTCCCTGGGGGGAGGTGGCAAACGTAACGCCCGTGCCTTTCAGAATTCTGGGATCGTACCCGGACAAGCACTGCCCCTTGACGTGAGGAATCCGTTTTACGCCCAGTTTTTCTCCGGTGAACTTCACACCGCAGCCGATCATTCGACCATTTTCAGTCCCCTGTCCGATCTCCTTCGCCAGCTGAAGAGCCGCCTCTCCGTCGCCCCACTTCAATAATCCTGCCTCCATCGCAACGGCAAGCGCGCCGCCGACGTCCATGGTATCAACTCCGGCATCGTTGCAGGCCCGGTTAATCCGCACAATGGTATCCAGATCGCCGATCATACAGTTTGCGCCGATGAGGGCGAGTGTCTCGTATTCGATGCCAGAAGCGATCAACTCTCCCTTTTCATCCGTGTAGATATTCGAACAGCTGATGATGCAGCTATCCATACAGCGATGCGTGGTCTCGGCATTCGGTCTTTTCTTGAGCAATTCTTCCATGTAATCGCCGTCGATTTTGTCCGCCTTATCGAATTGGCCCATCGAGTAATTCTTGGTCGGCAGGGCGCCGGCCATCTGAGTAATCGCCACGATTTGGGGAGTTCCGATCTTCCT
>JBEKKY010000235.1:0-6078 GCA_050010475.1 Acidobacteriota bacterium
TTTGGCAAAGGCGCCTGGCTTATGGGCAGCCGCTTGGAACTCTTGTTCTATTTACGGCTGCATCCATATAACAAAACATTCCACTGTGTGTCAATCAATTTCGCATAACGGAACATTAAACTGCTTGTCATTATTGGATAGCCCTAATTGACAAAGTTAAAGGAAAGAATTATTCTGCACTATGGAACCATGTTTCGTAATATGAAACACCATGTCTATGAAAAAAAGAGGATGAGTAAAAAATGTACAAAGTCCCTTATGGGAAAGAGACATTGAGTTTCTCATTGCCGCCCGGCATGCAGGTCAGCCAGGCATTTCCGAAACCGGTATCTCCTCTTTCTGACGAGAAAGGTGCCGTGGAGAAAGCCCTTGCAAATCCAGTCGGTACGCCCCCGCTGCAAAAACTGGCTCAACCCGGCAATCGCGTCTGCATTGTTTTTACCGACATAACGCGCTCGTGTCCTGACGAGCTGCTCGTACCGCCGATTTTGTCCGAGCTGAAAAGCGCAGGAATAACGGACGACGGCATTACACTGCTATGCGGTATCGGTATGCATCGCCCTTCAACCCGGGAAGAAAAAATTGCAAAGCTCGGAGCCGAGATCGTTTCCCGCTATCGAGTCATCGACAATGAGCCGCAGAATTCTGCGGCTCTGGTCGATTTAGGAACGACAGCCAGCGGAGTGCCGGTTTCGCAACACCGGGCTGTCGTGGAGGCCGATCTGGTGATTGCGACCGGAATTGTGGAGCCCCATCAATATGCCGGTTATTCGGGAGGCCGAAAGACTCTGGCGGTCGGAGCGGCCGGCGAGGCGCTGATCGCTCATACACACGGCCCTGCGTTCATAGATCATCCCCGAACACGGCTGGGACGGATTGAAGGAAACCCATTCCATGAAGCAATCACCGAAGCCGCGCGCCGGGCGGGGTTGCGGTTCATTGTGAATGTGGTGCTCGACGACGATAAGCGCGTTTTGCGGGTAATGGCGGGAGATCCGGAGCAGGCGTTCCAAGACTTGGTTGCGTTCGCCCGCTCCGTCTATGAAGTTCCGATACCGCGGCAATATGACATCGCGATCGGCGGCGTCGGTTTTCCAAAGGACAGCAATCTTTACCAGGCAAGCCGCGCGCCTTCATACCTGTTCTTTGCTCCGACCTGCGTCATTCGGCCGGGCGGATATTTCATAATACCCGCCCGTTGTGAAGAAGGCGCGGGCAGCGGCGTCGGCGAGCAGCGGTTCCTTTCGGCAATGCGCGACACACCAGATGTTCAATCAATTCTGGACGATGCGCGAAAGAACGGTTATCCCCCCGGACAGCAAAGGGCCTTTGTAATGGCCAAGGTGCTGGAGAAATCAAAGGTGATTATCGTGGGAAGCGAGTGTCCGGACATTGTCGCCGCATGCAAAATGATCCCGGCGGCCACGATGGACGAAGCAATCCGGATCGCGGCAAAAGATACGGGGGTGTCTTGTGATGTGTTGATCGTGCCGCATGCCATGCTGACGCTCCCGGTGGTGCAGAAGTAGACGGAAGATATGAACAGCATGAGTCGGTATCGGAATCGGCATCGTAATCGCAATCGGACTTCGGCGTTTCCATCCGGCGATAATGCGATTCCCGATTACGATCCCGATACCGATCCCGATATCGCAATGGAAGAGGTAGTTGTTTGAATTTGATAAAGCCTGAGGAATCCAGCTATCTGAACTGCATCCGTTGCGGGTTGTGCCTTGCTGCCTGTCCGACATACCGCGAGCATCTCAAAGAAACAGCCTCTCCGCGTGGCCGCGTGGCTCTCGCCCGCAAAGGCCTTGAAGGGCAACTGGAACTCAGTCCCAATCTCATCGAGCAGATGTACAGTTGTTTCGACTGCATGGCTTGTAATGATCTCTGCCCGGTCGGAATTCATCCGGCGGACCTGGCGCTCTCCATGCGCCAGGTCCAGGAGCAGATTCGTCCGGCAAAATGGAAGGATTGGCTTTTCGGAAGATTAATTTCGCATGCCGGCCGCATGGAAATGGCGACATGGCCTTTGCGGCTTTATCAAACACTGGGAATCCGCCGCCTTGTCTATATGCTGGGGTTGAACCGCATTCTGCCGAACCGGATTCGGGATCTCGAAGCGATGCTGCCGCACCTCCCGCAGCGTCCGCTGCGCCGCATTCTTCCCGAGGTCACAAAGGCTTACGGAGAAGAACGGTACCGCGTCGGATTCTTTCTGGGCTGCGCGCAGAGCCTTCTCTTTGCCGATCAAAGCGCCGCAACTCTGCGGGTCCTGGCCCGCAATGGATGCACGGTGATCACGCCGAAGGACATTGAGTGTTGCGGCATGCCGGCGCGGGGCTACGGACGTATGGACTTGGTCGAAAAGCAGGCCCGGCACAATATTGCCGTTTTCGAGCGCTGCAATGTCGATAAGATCGTCACAGATTGCGCCACATGCGGTTCAACCCTGAAGGAATACGAATCGCTGCTCGCCGGGGATCCCGAATGGGCACTTCGTGCCAAGGAATTCCGGTCGAAAGTGCGGGACATCAGCGAATTCCTTTCGGAGATCCCGCTGCGCAAACCGACCAAGCGTATAGAAGCCAGGGTCACCTATCACGATCCTTGCCACCTTCGCCGCGGACAGCAGGTATGGAAGGAACCCAGGGAACTCTTATCCCTGATTGATGGGTTGGAATTCGTTGAACTGCCCGAAGCCGACTGGTGCTGCGGTTCGGCAGGAAGCCAGCTGATCACTCATTATGAGACGTCCTGGAAGGTGCTGAACCGGAAACTGGACAACATTGCGGGAACGGAAGCGCGCATCCTTGCTTCCGGCTGCCCGGGCTGTCAGATGCAGTTGAACGCGGGACTGCAGCGGCGCAGACTGCCGGTGCGCGTGGTGCACCCGGTTACTCTGTTGGATGAAGCCTATGGGGGTGCGGATGGAAAATAGAATCATTGATCACCTCATCCGGATTGCCGGCAAGGAGGGAGTGCTTTGCACGCCCGAAGATCTGGCCGTCTACAGCTATGATGGAACCTTTGCCGAAGGCGTTCCTGAAGTTGTTGTTCTGCCACAGACGACGGAGCAAACTTCCGAAATAGTGAAAACGGCGGCCGAAGCGCGCATTCCACTGATTGCGCGTGGAATGGGCTCGGGACTTGCAGCCGGATCCATTCCAATCCGCGCCGGAGGAATCGTCGTCAGTTTTACTCGAATGAATCGAATCCTGGAGATTGATACCGGCAACTCGACAGTCCGGGCTCAAGCCGGAGTCGTCACCGCCGATTTGCAGGCGGAAGTCGAAAAGCTCGGTTTTTTCTATCCCCCCGATCCCTCGAGCATCCGTCATTCCACTATCGGCGGAAATATCGCCTGCAACGCGGGAGGTGCGCGCTGCCTTAAATACGGGGTTACCGGAAATTACGTGCTGGGTCTGACGGTAGTGCTTGCAGACGGCAGAATTCTGAAAACCGGTGGCAAGCCGATCAAGGATGTGACCGGCTACAACCTGAATGCACTGTTTACAGCATCCGAGGGAACCCTTGGCCTGATTACCGAAGCGCTTCTTCGGCTTGTTGCGCGGCCGAGATTCGCGAAAACCGCTCTTGCCGAATTTGATTCTCTCGACAGCGCCTCCCGCGCGGTCAACGCGATCATTGCTGCGGGAATCGTTCCTGCCAGCCTGGAGCTGATGGATCAGACCGCGATTGCCTGCATTGAAGAAGCGATGCACCTTGGGTTGACGACGGATGTCGCAGCCTCGCTGATCATAGAAACCGATGGATCAGACGAACAGACCGTCCTGAGAGAGGCCGAGGCCGCCGGCAGCATCTGCAGAGAAAACGACGCTCGATCCGTCAAAGTGGCGCAAAACGAAGCGGAGAGAGCCGGACTGTGGAAAGCGCGGCGTTCCATTTCTCCATCGCTTGCCCGCAAAGCTCCGAACAAACTGGGAGAAGACATCACTGTGCCGCGCAGCGCGATTCCGGAGGTCGTTCAGCGCCTTCGCGAAATCAGCGCAAAATACAATCTGCCGATTGTGATCTTCGGACACGCCGGCGACGGCAATCTGCACCCGAACATTCTTTTCGACAAACGCAAGCTCGAGGAGTGGGAGAAGGTCGAACAGATGGTCCGGGAAATCTTCGCTGTCGCCCTTGCAAACGGCGGGACTTTATCCGGCGAACACGGCGTCGGAGTTCTCAAGCGCCCGTACTTCGAGCAGGCGCTGGGCCCGGTTTCGGTTGAAGTGCAGCGACGGATCAAGCAGGCGCTTGATCCCTTGAATATTTTGAATCCCGGGAAGATGTTTAAGGAATAGAACCGTTCCCCGTTTTCCGTTTCCCGTTATTACAAAATGGAGAACGGAAAACGTCGAACGGGAAACGGGGAACCCTCTTCACGGAGGAATGCTCATGGCGGAAGCTGTTTATGTACCCGTTAACAAATTGACGGCCTTCATGATTGATGTGCTGCTCAAAATGGGAGTCCCGCGGGCAGATGCAGAAATAGTTGCGGACGTGCTCCTCGCCTCCGATCTGTACGGAGTGCGGTCCCACGGCGTCGCCCATCTCAGATGGTACCACCAGCGGATCAAAGCGGGGCTACAGCAAGCCGTGACTCATTGGACCATTGTGAACGAAGGTCCCACAACGGCCGTGATTGACGGCGGCAACGGGATGGGGATGGTCGTAGCCTTTAACGCAATGAAGATTGCGATTGAGAAAGCCCGCAAATACGGGCTCGGCGCCGTGGCCGTTCGAAACTCGAACCATTATGGAATTGCCGGTTATTACTCCCGGATGGCGGCCAAAGAAGGGATGGCGGGGATGAGCTTCACCAATGCCCATCCATCCATCGCCCCGACCTTTGGTGTGGAGCCGATGCTTGGCACAAACCCGATTGCATTTAGCACGCCCACGGACGAGGAGTTTCCTTTTTCATTTGATGCCGCCACTTCCATCGCTCCTCGCGGCAAGATCGAAATTGCGGCGCGCGCGCACAAACCTATTCCGGAAGGATGGGTGATCAAAGAGGACGGCTCGCCCGCCACCGACAGTGCCGGGCTGATCGATGAAATGAACGAAGGCAAGGCCGCGCTATTGCCGCTTGGCGGCAGCGGGGAGTTGATGGGCGGCCATAAGGGTTACGGACTTGCGACTGTGGTTGAGATCCTTTCGTCCGCGTTCCAGGATGGAGCGTTTCTTTCCCAGCTCCACGACAGGGACAAGGATGGAAATCTTCATCCTTCGCGCATCGGGCACTTTTTTCTGGCCATCAATATCGAAAGCTTTCTTCCGCTCGATCGTTTCCGGAACACGGCTGGAAGCATTTTGCGGGAGCTGCGAGCTTACAGCAAAGCGTCCCCCGAACAGAAGATTTACACGGCGGGAGAAAAAGCCCACGACAATGAAAAGCGTGCCAGGCGGGAGGGAGTGAGAATTCCTCCAAGCGTACAGAAGGTTTTGAACGCACTCTGCACGGAGCTGAATATCACAGGCCACAACCTCGGCTTTTGAATGCATTGACGATTGCTTTCAGTCGCAGAAAAAGGGGTTGGATTTAGGAGATAAGATTTATGCCGTATGTTGTAACAAATGGATGCAATCTATGTGGGGCGTGCATTGCCGGCTGCGAAGATGGAGCTATCAAGGAAGGAGAAACTCAGGCCGAAATCGACATCGTTCTCTGTATCGAATGTGGTATCTGTGCAGCGAATTGCCCATTCCAGGCAATTGTGTTCGAAGAAGAACAAGCGGTTTGACCATTGTTGATTAACGATCGACGACCCTTTCAGATCGTTGATCGTCAATCATAAACGGTCAATTTACTTCCTGGCGTCGGACTTCTTGTAAACTCCAAGACCGGGCTTATAGGATTTGTCATCCAGGAACTGCTTGAAACCTTCTTCGCCCGCATGTCCCGCAATCGCCCAAATCTGTTCCTGCTTGGAAATGAAATAATCTTCCGACGTATCCCAGGGAAGTCCCTGAGCTCGGTGGTGGCTTTTTGCAGCTTACCGAGACTTTGAAATTATAATTCTCGCATCAACAGCTATGCAGCCGTCCTGGTATGGAAAAACG
>JBEKKY010000236.1:0-6059 GCA_050010475.1 Acidobacteriota bacterium
GCAAGCTTTTATTCGAGCATGGATCTGTCTAGAGGCGGTCTCAGAAAGATGATAAAACATGTGCGGACGGGTCTCCAGACCCGTCCGGATTTTCAGTGTTGGGATCGCTCGGGCGGGACGGCTCTGGAGAGCCGTCCCCACATGTTCAATAGCGGTTCTCGGCTTTCCTTTGGCTGCGGCCCGGCCGCGCTGTGGAATCCGTGGCGTCTTTTCTTTAGAGTGGGGCTATGAACACGACTCCTTCTCTTACCTATGATCCGGGTCTCGAGCCCAGGACAGTACGCGCGGCCCTCATATGGGGACTGGGCCTCTCCGATTGTCCGAAGACATTTTCCGCGCCCAGCTATGTTTCCGAATTGCTTCAGCGGGTGCGTGCGGCAGGGGAAGGATTCCTCTCGCCCGGGCGTAAGGCGGCAGTTCGAGGGATGCTCCGCTTCGGGAACTATAAGCCCGCCGGGCGCAGCAAGCCATCCAGCGAATATCTCCTTTCTGCCGCGCTGCAAAATGACTTCCCGCTGGTGAACGGGCCTGTGGATGTGAATAACGCCGTCAGTCTTGAATGGGGCTATCCTGCGAGCATCTTCGATATGGAGCTTTCCGGCTCTGCTTTCTTGCTGCGTAGGGGACAGGCAGGCGAGTCCTACGTTTTCAATCCGTCCGGGCAAGTCATCAGTCTTGAAGATCTGCTCTGCGTCTGCCGCCTGGAGGCAGGGAACTGGATCCCGTGCGGCAACCCCGTGAAGGACGCAATGGCCACGAAAATCAAAGAATCAACCCGCGATGTGGCAGCGGTTATTTATGCTCCCGTTTCGGAAGCGTCTGTGGATCTCGCTGCGGCGGCCGAACGTTTCGCTATTCTTCTCCGCTCTGAATGCAGGGCCGCCCAAATCGGCTGGCGTATCGAATGACGATTTACGAATTGAAAATCGGTGAATCCGTGGAATCCGTGGCGTTTTTCTTTTTTAACGAATTTCATCGATTGTGATGCTGCCCCCGAGCGTGTTGAGACGAAGGCGCGGTCCGCCCTGATTCATTCTGGCTTCCAGCCGGCTTGGAGTTATTTCTCCCTGCAGCACTACCGGAATATTGGTTCGAACTCTTCCGCCCATGGTCCCCGCCTCCAGGTTCAGGTTAAGATCCCGGCGCAGCCGGGCGTGGATCGGGCCGCCGGAGGTGCTGAGTTCACAATCGCCTTCAGGTTGCCTCGTAATCGTAGCATTCACACTCCCGCCGGAAGTTGATGCCTGAATCGTTCCCTGAACTTCCTCCACAGTGATGCTTCCGCCCGATGTGCGCGCTTTTACCGGGCCGTACACTTTGCCGATCCGTATGCCGCCTCCCATGGTGTCCACTTCCAGCGGGCCGGTACCCCCCTCAAGGGTGATGCTGCCTCCGGAGGTGTGCCCGTTTACCGGCCCTTTGATTTGGCCAAAATTCAGGCTTCCGCCCAAAGTTCTGGCGAAAACGGATCCTTCCAGATCATTTACCCGGATGCTCCCACCGTCGGTTTTCAGGTCCAGATTGTACTTGGCGGGCACCAGGATCACGAACCGGAGCCGCAGCCGATTCCCCCAGTTAAATCCCCAAAAGCGATCATGGTTATATCTTGCCTGTACGGTTACATCCTTCCCGTCCTGCCGAAAATCGACGCGCACGTCTTTCAAATTCTGTTCGGCTTCCGCGTCGGTGGCGCCTCTGACCTCTCGCTCCACATCCACACGCACTTCATCCAAGCCGCCCGAAGTGACCTCAATGGAACCGGCATCGGAATCCAGGACCAGCTTTCCACCCTGTTCAACCCTGAAAGTTCTTTGGACAGTGTCGTGTGCGCTCCCGAGCAGGACTCCATCGCAAGCGGATGAAACAAAAGCTGCCGCCAAAAAGGCAAAGGCAATCCAGATAGAATTCTTCATTCTGATTCTCCTTCCGCTCTGTGAAACGGAAAAGGGATATCATGCCCTTTGCTGACAGGAAACGGTTTTTCCGGTGAATAAGTTCCATAAAACTGAATCGTTTCCCGTTTCCGGGAACGGAGAACGGTGAACGCTGAACGGGGAACCATATTATTCATACAATGAAAAAAGTCATGTTTTGGGGCGGCCGAACCGATCTGATATCTGGAGCTTCTCGAAGGGTCACCGATCATGAGTGCGGATTGGATGCCGCCGGGCCATCTCAGGAATTTCTCGATTGAATTGAAAGCGCGACAATATCGCGATCCAATCAAAAAACTGGCTTATCTTCGGCGAGCCGCAAAAAAGGACCAGTGGAAGCCGCAGCTGTCCCGGCACTGGAAAGTGCCGTTGTTTCTCCTCGCTTTTCTTTTTCTCGGCGCTCGCGTTCCGACGGTGACAGACGTAAAGGCAGGGCTTCCGAAAGAGAAACCGAAAACTGCCGAAATTCCCGCCGCTCCCATTCCTCTCGGGCCGGCGTGGCTGGTGGAGCATGGGCGGGATTACGAGATTTACAGCAACGGTCTGCGAATCGAAAACCGGTTTCTAACTCCCAATGAACCGCGCTCCTATGTGATATTCCGCGACGGTTCACCCAGCGAGCGGCGCTCGAAGCCTGCAGGGATTGTATTTCACACCAGTGAAAGCGCTCAGGTGCCGTTCACGGCCAACGAGAACGAGACCTTAACGCGCGTCGGGCGTGACTTGCTGGAATACATAAGCCGCAAGCAGGCTTACCACTTTGTGATTGACCGTTTCGGCCGCGTTTTTCGCATCGTTCCCGAAACGGATGTAGCCAATCACGCCGGCAACTCCATATGGGCCGATCAGGACGGCGTCTACATTAACTTGAACCACAGCTTTCTGGGTGTGTCTTTCGAGGCGCACACGCACGATCTCAACGAGGGCTTCTATCTGAACTCCTCGCAGATACATTCGGGTCATCTGTTGATCGAAATGCTGGTGAGCAACTATGACATTCCATTGAGGAACTGCGTAACGCACGCGCAGGTCTCGGTTGATCCCGACACCATGACCATCGGCTATCACACGGATGGGGCCGGGAATTTTCCTTTTCAGGAACTGGGAATCCCAAACAACTATGAATTGCCTATCCCGAGCCTGTTCCTTTTTGGCTTCGATTTCGATTCTCGTTTCCTCATGCTGGCGGGAACCCGGATGTGGAAAGGCTTGCTTCTGGCAGACGAACGGCTTCGTCAGGAAGCGGAATCACAACACCTCTCGATCGATCGGCATAAGGAGATCTTGCGAGAGAGATATCGAACGTCCATCGCAATGTTAAAGACCCTGGGAATAATCAAGGAGAACTGAATGATGAAATCGAATGAATTGAATGGCTCATCTGTGCTGGGACTCGATGTCGGCACCAGCCGCATTGTAGCGGCGAGGCAAGCGGATCAGGGATTCCAGTTTCAGGCGCAATTGAACGCTTTCGTCGGCATTCCCTATCTGAAAATGACCGAAAGCGTGCTCCAGAAAGAAAATGTGCCCCACGTCGTCGACGGGACACAAATCGTCGTGCACGGAAACGAATCGGAGGCGCTTGCCAATTTTCTGCAGGTGGAAATGCGCCATCCGATGAGCAAGGGTTTTTTAAATCCGCAGGAACCGGACAACCTGAGAAGGTTATCGCATATCATCGAGACGCTCTGCGGACGGCCGAAAGAAAAACAGCTGGTTTATTTCAGCGTGCCGGCTGCACCATCGGGTGAAGAAGACAACCTGATTTATCACGAGACCACGATCAGGCAGATACTGGAAAGGTTGGGCTACAGAGCCAAGAGTATCAGCGAAGGGCTGGCCGTGGTCTATGCCGAACTTGAAAATTCCAATTACACGGGAGTCGGGATCAGTTGCGGAGGAGGGCTGTGTAATGTGTGCCTCTCGTACCTCTCGGTCCCGGTGCTCAGCTTCAGCGTTCCCAAGGCGGGTGACTTCATCGATGCGAGTTCCGCCGCCGTGATCGGCGATCGCGCCACTCACGTCCGGGCGTTGAAGGAAGAGTCGTTTTATTTCAATGGGCATTTCGACAACAAAATGCATCAGGTGATTGCGGTCTACTACGACGATATGATCCGGGCTTTGGTTGATGGGTTGAAGGATCACCTGTCCAATTGCCGCGGATTGCCAAAACTGACTCGTCCGATTCCGGTGGTGCTCAGCGGAGGAAGCGCTCTGCCGCGCGGGTTCCGCGACCGGTTCGAGAGCGTGCTGAATGAAAGCAATCTGCCGGTCTCATTCTCAGAGATTCGGCTGGCTGAAAATCCGCTCCATTCGACAGCGAAGGGAGCTCTCATTGCCGCAATGATCGACAACTAAAGAAAGAAGCGCCGGGAGCGCCGGCGTCTCGCCGGCTCTTTTAAAGCGTATATGGAGCAGTTAGCTTTCGAAACGCTGCAAATGAGCCGGCGAGACGCTGGCGCTCCCGGCGTTAAAATCCGTGTCGTTTTTGTTTTTTTCGTAGTGTCAGGAAGAAAAGCAAACTGAGTGGTGTGATCGCCGAGACAGCTGCAAAACCGATATTTCTGCTTTTGAGCATTTCAATGCCGCCTCCGCATTGGTATTCATTCACGAGATAAGTCCAGGTCGAAGAAGGCCCTTTTAATCTTTCCAGATCAAGCGCGATGTCATCCTTCCGGATGATTGCGGTCATCTCGTCGGCAACGGCTTTATAAATCTGCTCCTGCAGTTTTAAAAATTCCGCAGTGGCCCACATCCGAAATTCCTCGAATGGCTCGCGGCCTCCCAGATTGACCAGGTGAATGCTGTCTCGTGTGTCCTGAATCCAGGCCAGATGGTCCGACCAAACTCGATCGATATGGAAAAGAGCGGCCCTGCGCTCCAGATCCGTCAACCTGCTTGAACCGAAACGCCTGACCCCCTCTTCGAGCAGCGCCGGGTCAATCCCGGCGCAGGTCCCGGACGCGCTCGAAAGCACCTTTTCACGCAGGGCCTGAATAGACTGCCGCTGTAATTCCATGAGTTCTGAAAATTTATACAACGAGCGGCGAATATCGAAGTTCTGCCCTTCGATCACGCGTTGAGCATGCGCAATTTCAGCTCGAAGAAATCCAAGCTCGAGGGGTTCATCCTGCCGGGAAAGCTTATGGCGCGCGAAAATGTTTTCAGTCAATCCGTAGTGTTCAAATAAGTCGTCTTCGAGACTGATGAAGAACCTCGTCGCTCCGGGATCCCCCTGGCGGCCCGCGCGTCCCCTGAGTTGATGATCAATCCGGACACTTTCGTGGCGGTTGGTTCCGATGACATAAAGTCCGCCCAATGCCGCAAGCGCGTCATACTCCTTTTCGTCTTCGCCTCCGAGCTTGATGTCGACTCCGCGTCCGGCCATATTTGTGGACACAGTGACGGCGCCGAATGCACCGGCGCCGGCTATAATCCCGGCTTCGAGCTCGTCATTTTTTGCGTTCAGGATCGTGCACCTGAGTCCGGCGGCGCGCATGTCGGCCGCAAGTTCTTCCGATTCCTTGATGCTAGATGTACCTACAAGGATTGGCCTGCCCGTGGCATGCACTTTCCGGATTTCTGCGACAATCGCCTGACGCTTCGCGGCACGGTGAGTGAATATGATATCCGGGTAATCGATGCGGTTGCTTTGCGTGTGCGGTGGAATTACGAGGACTTTCAGGCCATAGAACTCCTGAATCTCGTCTGCTGAAGAACGAGCAGTGGCCGTCATGCCGCTGAACGCCGGATAGAGTCGGAAAAGATGCTGGAGAGTGATGGACGCCAGTATGCGTCCCTCAGTTTTTCGCAAAAGGCCCTCTTTAGCCTCCACTGCGGCCTGAAGGCCGTCCGGCCAATGCCGGTTGTCCACCACTCTTCCGGTGTACTCGTCCACAATTTGGATTCGGCCCTCGCGAACGATGTAATCCACATCGCGGCAAAGGAGCGCTTCCGCATGAAGGCCGCAATAGATTGCTTCCAGCGCCGATTGATTGTTGGGCGCATACAGGCTGCCGCACTGAAGCAAAGATTCGACAAAATCGGCTCCGGATTCTGTCAGGAAAACGTTGCGATGCTCGTCATCCGTTTCGAAATGCATGCCGGGTTTCAGACTCTTCACGA
>JBEKKY010000237.1:0-6049 GCA_050010475.1 Acidobacteriota bacterium
GGGCAAATACCGGCGGTGCAGGCCAGCAGGCAGTCTCCACATCCCCGGCATTTCTCACGCCAGACACCGGGCTCGTCGGCGCCACCCATAAAGGTGGTCGTCAGGGCAGGGATGACCGGTAGCGGTTCAAACGCGTCTGCGACAATCTGGACGCCTGCGCCGCAGGCGAGAGACAAGATCGCCTCTGCATCCTCTGGGATCTTCAGGTAGGACTTGAGTAGATCGTTCTCGCACTGGCGTTCGATTGTATCGACAACGAAATCGGGAGGAAAGCCTTTATGATGTTCCGGATGAGACAGCTGGCGGGCCAGATCATGGGCCTCGGCATCGCCGCCCGACCGGCATACGGTCACGCAGCCGCCGCAGCCGAGCACCATCACCTTCCGATAACCGGTAATGGAAGACGCAATCTCCTTGAGCGATTTCAAATCTCCAACAATCATGATGCTACTCCCTGGGACGGCCGTTGCCTTCCTGCTTGGATGCCGGCTTGCTGCTCCATTTTGTGATGCGAGCAGAGCGGTTGGGCCATGTTGCGCACTTTCGCGTCGAGGCCTTCCGTCAGACGCACCGTGTGGACGATTTCCCCACACACCGCGCAGCGAACAAGTTCGTGCGCGACAACCTCATCCCAGCGGTTTTGCAGCATGTGCTGGAATTCAATGGCATGTTGAGGGCATACCCTCCAACATGTGGCGCAGCGGGCACATCGAGCCATGTTGTGAAGAAGTGTCTGGATCCCGCCGGCTTCCCTTGATTCGAGAGCGCGCGCCGGGCAGTTCTGGACGCAGGCCAGACAGCCGTTGCACTTTTCGTTCACCTGGAAATAGATCATTGTTCTTTCCCCAGCCGCCTGAGATCCAATTTCCTTGAGATAGCCTCGGCAGCGCCTTTCGTTTCAACTGCGATTGCCGTCATCTTTTCAGCTTTCATACTCTGGCTGAATCCGACGACCCAGATCGCCGACATCTGCCGCCCCGGCGCATGGATGGGAACGGCGACAGCCCTGACTCCCTGCAGGTACTCTCCATCGTCCAAGGCATACCCTGAGATGCGAGCCCTGCGGATCTCTTCCATATATTTTTCGGGATCGGTAATACTTCTTTCGGTATCTCGCCGAAGTCCCTTGGTGCGGATCAGTTGAGCTGCCTCATTCTCCGCCAAAACGGCCATAAAGGCTTTTCCGGTTGCCCCCACCAACAATGGAAGTCTGGCTCCAATGTGAGCTGTAATCTTGAGATCCTGAGTGGACTCGATGATATCGACGATGGAGATACGATCGTCGGAGCGGATGCCCAGGAAAACGTTTTGCCGCGTCGACCGCATCAGATCTTCCAGGATGGGGCGGGCTATGTCTTTCAAGTCAATTCGTGTGTAGACTGTGTGAGCCAGTTCCAAAAGAGTCATGCCTAGGGTGTACCGCCTGGTTTTGCCGTCCCGCGCAATTGCTCCGATTCCCTCGAGAGCCTGGGTGATCCCGTGCACCGTGCTTTTGCCGATGCCAAGTTCCCTGGACAGATCGCTGATGGTCAATCGGTTGTCTCGCCTGGCAACAAGATCGAGTATCTGGAAAGCCTTTTTCACACTCGGCGCTTCGTACACCATAAGTTCACTCTGATGAACAGTTTTATGACCCTACAATAACATTCTGATCATGTTGCCTGTCAACAACAAAAGCAATACTGCATTGAAGAATCTTTAATTTTCGCCATTTATCTGTTGACAAAAATTCTATTGTGTCGGATATTCTTGCTTCATAGTTGTTCACTATAGAGATCAGTCGTTATACCTCGAAGGAGGCAACCAATGGCCGACGAGAAGGCACTTTCAACCGCCGAAAGTTTGCGAGAAACGAGGACCTACGGGCAGTGCAGATGCCACAACCCAAGTTGCATGGGACGATTCCGGCCGGAACCGGGACAGCAGCAGGTGAAATGCCCTGAGTGCAGCATGGAATATCGCGTTTTCTGGATGCGTCCTGATTTTCCAAGAATCCGAGGCCCCGTCTGGGAAGCCAACAGTAAGCTTGCCGAGGAAATTTTGAAGAAGCTGAAGGAGGAGGAAAAGTAAAATGGCGCTGAACCGTAAAATCGCTTACATCGATCTGACGACAGGCGGGATTGAAATCAAGCCTATTCCGCTGGAACTCCGGAACAAGTTCATCGGCGGACGAGGGCTGGACGCCTACCTGCTTTACAACCACACCAGGCAGGGGGTGGATCCACTGGGGCCGGACAATGTGCTTTTGATCTCCGGCGGGCTTCTCACGGCTACCTGTGCCTCGGCCACCACGCGCACGCATGTCATGGCCAAGTCGGCGCTGACCGGCATGGTGGGTTCCACCAATATGGGAGGCTTTTTCGCTCCCGAACTCGCCTGGGCCGGATTTCATCATCTCGTGATCAGAGGCAAAGCCGAAAAACCGGTCTACCTTTTCATACACAACGGCGAAATCGAGATCCGGAGTGCCAAGAACATCTGGGGCAAGACAGTTCCTGAAACCCAGTGGGCGATTCGGGAAGAGCTCAATGATCCCGAAGTCAAGAGCTTGGTGATCGGCCCGGCCGGCGAAAACCTGGTGAGGTGGGCGAACGTCATGACTGGGATTAAGAACTCAGGCGGCAGGAGCGGAATGGGCTGCATCATGGGTTCCAAGAATCTCAAAGCGGTTGCGGTTCGCGGGACTATGGACGTTTCCATCGCCCATCCCGTTGAGGCTCTTGAATACAACAAGAGGTTCATCGACCAGATTACGAGTTCCAAAGTCAACCAGACCATGGGAACCATCGGCACGCCGTTTATTTGGGGCGCGACCAACTCCTGGGGAGGTGTCCGCACCCGCAATTTCCAATACAACCAGTGCGAGTATTCCGACGACCTGGAACCCGAAAGAATTGATGAGATCGCGCTTCAAACTGTGGGCGAGAATCACATGGCCGCCTGCTTTGCCTGTCAGGTTCACTGCCGGGGCAAGCACAGATTACCCTCGGGTCCGTACAAGGGAAGATATAGCGAAGGCCCGGAATACACTTCCCAGGGAGCCTTCGGCGCAGAACCGGACTGCAAGCATGCGGACACGGTGTTGACGTGCAACTATCTCGTCAATGAATACGGAATGGACACCCTGGAAACAGGCAGTGTGATCTCCTGGGCAATGGAGCTGTACGAGCTGGGCATCCTGACCAAGGAGCAGACCGACGGAATCGACCTGTGCTTCGGCAACGATGAAGCGCTGATAGAAATGATTTCCCGAATCTGCTACAGGAAGGGCTGGCTGGCGGATACGCTGGCCGACGGAGGGCTCCCTGCCGCAGAGAAGATCGGCAAAAACTCCTTTGATTATCTTATCCAAGTCAAAGGCATGCATAACCTCCATTCCGACGAGCGGGGCACGCCCGCGCTGGCTCTGAATATTGCTACAGCATCCCGCGGGTCCGATCATCTGAGAAGCCGTCCTGCCATCGACCTTTATCATTTGCCCGAGCCGGTGCTGAGGAAGATCTATTCGAGTCCGGTCCCCTATGATGGGCCCTTGAGCTCGGAACAAACCTCTTATGAGGGAAAACCCTGGCAAGTCTTCTGGCACGAGAACTGCTATATGGCAGTCGACATGCTGGGAATATGCAAGTATCACACAATGTTTTTGGGGGCGACTCACCCGAATTTCGAGGACTGGTCAAGAGTTGTCCAGCTCAACACCGGGCTTGACTTCTCTCCGACTCATATCTGGGAAGCAGCCGTTCGAGCCAACATGATCGAGAGGCTGTTTAACCTGCGCGAGGGCATGACACGCTACGACTTGAAAAAAGGGGAAATGCTCAATCACCGGTACTTCGATGAGCCGTTACGGCGGGGTGCGCCCGGCGTCGTGGGGAGGAAAATCGAAAAAAAGAAGTTCATCAAGATGGTCGACGAGTTCTATGTTCACAAGGGCCTCGACGAAAACGGCGTCCCGAAACCTGAAACCCTGAAAAAGCTCGGCCTGGAGAACGAGCCCTCTCACCTGCTGTAGAGCGGGACCGTAAGGAGATTGCCCATGCACAAAAACAACCAAGTTTTGAAGACAGATTACAATAAGTGCACCGGGTGCAGGCTGTGCGAACTCGTCTGCGCTGTGAAGCACGACCATGTGTCCAATCCCACTCGCGCCCGCATACGCATCATTAAATGGGAAGCCGAGGGGATCTACGTTCCCCTGTCCTGCCAGCAGTGTGAGGATGCGCCGTGTGCGACCGCCTGCCCGGCCAAGGCCCTGTCGCGGAACATGGAAATGGCACGCGTTGAGGTGGACTATAATAAATGTATCGGTTGCCGTACCTGTGTTTCCGTGTGCCCGTTTGGAGCGATGCATTTCGTGGCCGCCGACCGCAAAGTGATCAAATGCGATCTTTGCGACGGCGATCCTCAGTGTGTTCGCTTTTGTGACACCAAAGCTGTCAACCTGGTCGACGCCGGGGACGTCAGCCTGCAAAAAGGAAGAGAAGCCGCCAAGCGGCTCCGATCGGCGGAAACCAAGAGTTCCTCATTGGTGGCCTAGCGGCGATGAAGATAACTGTCGAGTTCCTTAGCCTGCCCAACGTCGTAAAGAAGGTCGGAAGCAAATCTGTGGTACTGGATTTCTCAGGGACCACAGTCGGAGACTTGGTTCGTGAGGTGGCGGAAAAATACGGGAGCGACGTAAAAAAATTCCTGCTCGATGAAACGGGCAACCTGGATATGAGTCTGAGCCTGACGGTCAATCAACAGGAATGGATTCGTTACAACCAGATGGACAAACCACTGCATGACGGCGATCGGGTTACTATCATGATGCTGGTCGCCGGTGGATAAATACATTTACGATTGACGATTGACGAATGCAAACGGCCATAAGGGATTTCAATCGTAAATTCTTGCAGACCTTAGCATCAGCAGAGCGACAATGTTCAAGTCGGGCAGCAACCTGGAACGCGTACTCCGCGCCGGCCATTTCGCATTCACGGGCGAATTGGGTCCTCCGCGCGGAGCAAATTCCGCAAAAATCCGGGAAAAAGCCAAATATCTGAAAGGGATGGTCGACGCCGTAAACATCACCGACAACCAGACCGCCATGGTCAGGATGTCGAGTTGGGGCGCCTCCATCATCGCGATCCAGGAAGGTCTGGAGCCAAACTATCAGATGGTTTGTCGCGACCGTAACCGACTTGCCATGCAGAGCGACATCTTGGCCGCTTACGCCAATGGTATCCGAAACATGGTGTGTTTGTCCGGGGATCATCAGGATTTTGGCGATCATCCCGAAGCCAAAGGAGTCTTCGACATCGACTCCATGCAGCTCATCAACATGGTTAAAACGATGCGGGACGAAGGTAAGTTTGCCTGCGGAGAAGATATTGACGAGCCACCCCAATTATTCATAGGAGCCGCAGCCAATCCCTTCGCGGACCCGTTTGAGTTCAGAGTCCGCCGCCTGGCTAAGAAGGTTCATGCCGGCGCTGACTTCATTCAAACCCAGTGCATTTATAACATGGCGAGATTCCGCGAATTCATCCAGCGAGCACTTGACATGGGGCTCTTGGAGAAGGTGTTTCTTCTCGCCGGCTTGACTCCGCTTAAGAGCATCCGCATGGCCGAGTATATGCAGAAGGAGGTTGCTGGAATGGACATTCCGGAAGAGATTCTGCATCGCCTCCGGGGCGTTCCCAAGGAGCGGGAGGCTAGCGAAGGAATTCAGATCGCCTGCGAACAAATCGCCCAGTTTAGGGAAATGCGAGGCGTGGCAGGTGTTCACCTCATGGCCATTGAATGGGAACATCGAGTGCCGGAAATCGCCGAACGGGCCGGTCTGCTGCCTCGCCCAATGATCTAACGCGCAGCCGATCATTAAGCTCTACGCGGCGACCATCTCATTAGACCGGCAAACCGGTAGCGCCAAAAATACAACCGCGTGTTGTTCAAACTTTGCTAAGGACCTGTCAATGAATAACGTTTACATTTTGCTGCTGGCCCCCAGGCTCGCTGGCGAGGCGCGAGCGACGAGCATACCGGTAGTATGTAAGGAGCGGCAACA
>JBEKKY010000238.1:0-6030 GCA_050010475.1 Acidobacteriota bacterium
AAATACAATGGAAATTGCAGGCCTTGTCAGGATTCAGGTTTATCCCGATTGAAACTCCCCGGCTTCTTCGGGATACAACCGCATAGACATACCTGTTGCTCTTCCAGCGTCGTTCATGACGCCGCCATGCTTGCTTCATTCTCACGAAAAGATCATTTTCCGATTGCCGCATCGAGTAATTATAGCAAAAGGGACGCCTCCCTATTTCGTAAGTGCAAAATAGGGAGGCGTCCCCTTTTTTGATTGACAGGAATTGTTATGCCCTGTTAGGCTTTGCGATACTCTTCCACTGAAGAGCAAGAAATGAATTGGAGGACGGGTTAAGCATGTGCTTGCCAGGCTCGAAGTTTAAAACTCATTCCCTTCGAGATACCTTTCTGCCCGTTATCGTAGGAATCGTAATCGTTATCAATCTTAGCATCCTTACCGGAATTTCCCGGTTCGGATGATGGCACCAATACTGGGCATTCCCAGGGCCGTCACCCGAACCGGGGTTGACGGCCTTTTTTATTTTGCTCCATTCTTGTGAGCGGAGGAGATAAACACCATGGCATTCAATCTTCCAGCTTCTGGGACCGAAAATCCGCCGGCCACGCGAACGCTTTCCATCCTTGTTGAAAACCGCTTCGGCGTTCTATCCAGAATCGCAGGGCTTTTCAGCGCGCGCGGCTATAACATTGAAAGCCTCACGGTAGCCGGCGGCTCCGACACGGGACTCTCCAGGATAACAATGGTGGTGCGGTGCGAGGCGCTCCTGGCCCAGCAGATTTTAAGACAGGTGGATAAAATCCCCGAGACGGTAGAGGCGACCGACCTGACGGATGCCAATTGCGTTGAACGGGAGTTGATTCTGGTTCGAGTTCGAGCCCCGGAGGGAAAAAGGACCACTCTTTTAACCGAAGCGGAAATCTTCCGTGCCCGCGTGGTCACTGCCACGCCGGAAAACTACGTATTTGAGGTCACCGGGGACTCAGGAAAAGTCGAAGCATTTCTCGATGTCGTCCGGCCGTACGGAATCGATGAAATGGTGCGGACCGGAAAGGTCGCGCTGCATCGCAACTCGATGCCAAAGACATCGGATACCAACGAAGCGGTTTCATCAACAGCCAGATAAACTTTCGAAAGGGATAGAAAACATGAATGCACAACTCGAGAGCAAAAACCGCCATCCATTCGCAGGGAAACGCATGACAGGGGCGGAAATGATGATCCGGGTTCTGGCGCAGGAGGGGGTCGATACCGTTTTCGGGTATACCGGAGGGGCGATACTTCCGACTTATGATGCAATCTTTCGTTACAACGTCGAGCATGAATCCTGCAGAAGCAAGCAAATTCAGCTGATAGTTCCGGCAAACGAACAGGGTGCGGGTTTTATGGCCGCCGGATACGCCAGGGCTAGCGGGAAGGTGGGAGTGTTTATCGTTACCTCCGGACCTGGCGCTACCAACAGTGTGACTCCCATTCGCGACTGCATGGCCGACTCGGTTCCGGTCGTGCTGATCAGCGGGCAGGTTGGCCGCGCCGCCATCGGCACGGACGCGTTCCAGGAAGCACCGGTATTTAATTTGATGAGCTCCTGCGCCAAACACGTGTTTCTGGTTGAAGAGCCGGAGGATCTGGAAGTCGCCGTCCGTACCGCATTTGAAATCGCCAGGAGCGGCCGCCCCGGACCCGTGGTGATAGACGTGCCCAAAGACGTGCAGAACTGGGAGGGCGCGTTCAAGGGGGAGGGCATTTATCATTTCCGCGGCTACGAGAACCGCATGAGAGAACTGTCAAAGGCGCGGATGTCCGAACAGGATTGTGCGAATTTCTTCAAGCTGCTGCAGAAATCGGAGCGCCCCTTGATCTGCGCCGGCGGGGGAGTTATATGCGGAGAGGCTGCAGCCCAGTTGCGTGAGTTCTCCCGGACCTTCCGGATACCCGTTGTGACAACCTTGATGGGCATCGGCGCCGTGGACACCACGGACGACCTTTCGCTTCACATGCTGGGAATGCACGGCATGGCTTATGCGAATTACGCGGTGATGGATTGTGATTTCCTTGTTACCATCGGCGCCCGCTTCGATGATCGTGTCGCCGGAAAAGTCCAGGAGTTTGCTCCGCGGGCGCGGTTCCTTGCCCATATAGACATCGACGCAGCAGAAATCGGCAAAGTCAAGTCCGTGACGTGGTCCCACGTGGGACCTGCACGCGAAGCCCTGATCGATCTTATGAGCGGGAGGAAAAATTTTAAAAAGGATTTCTCAAAGTGGCTCGCCCATGTCGATAAGCTGAAAAAGCAGCACGTCCGGAACTTCGATCGGGACAACAACAAAATCCAGCCGCCGGAGGTACTCGAATGCCTCAGTGAAATTACTCGCGGCGAAGCCATTGTTTGCACCGGAGTGGGTCAACATCAAATGTGGGCCGCGCAGTACATGGACTTCAAACATCCGCGGTCCCTGCTGACTTCGGGCTCGATGGGAACTATGGGCTTCGGCCTCCCCGCAGCTATTGGCGCCCAGGCGGCTTTTCCGGATCGTCTTGTAATTGACGTGGACGGCGACGGCAGCATGCGGATGAATCTGGGCGAACTGGAGACAGCAACTACCTATAACCTGCCAATCAAAGTGCTGGTGCTCAACAACAGAGGGGACGGCATGGTTCGCCAATGGCAGAAACTATATTTTGGAAATCGCTTCTCGGGATCCGACAAATCTCTTCGTCAGAAGGATTTTGTAAAAACCGCAGAAGCGGATGGTTTCGGCTTTGCCGTGCGCCTGGAAGAGAAAGCCTCTTTGGCAGAGACGTTGAAAAAGTTTGTGCAGTTCGATGGCCCGGCATTCCTGGAAGTGATGGTGGACCCGGAGGCCTGCGTCTACCCAATGGTCGGACCAGGGATGGGTTATAAAGAAATGATCACAGGTGATTTCATTGTGGGCCGAACTCCGGATGACGGCATTCACGACGAGCGAACTAAACCGCCCACCGATTCCTTTTAAAAAACCGTTTCCGGTCCCCTGTTCCCCGTTTCCCGTTGGGAAACGGGAAATGGGAAACCCGAGCGAACACTCGATATCAGTAATCCCGAAAAAGGAATTCCAGCAGCTCTTGCCATGAACCGCCAATCTCATTCCACCGATCGTCCCATCTTTCCCGGACGTCATTTATTTATGACCGGAACCTGATCGGCTCGGAATCAGGCCGGCTTCGTGATCCGATTATTTCCCAAAGATCGATTTGTAGTAATCGGCCATGTTAATTCACTCATTGCTACAATATATTTTAGGCAATAGAGTGTGGGCTACAAATTCAATTTTCGGGAGCTTGGGTGTCCGGACGGAACGCGCGCTCCCTGTGGAGGTAAACCATGGCGGAAATCACGTTCAAGGGAAATCCAATCCATACAGCCGGTCCTTTGCCAAAAGTCGGCACTGAGGCGCCGGATTTCACACTCGTCAAGACCGACCTCTCTTTGATGTCACTGGGCAATTTCAAAGGCAAGAAGGTGATCATGAATATCTTCCCCAGTCTTGATACTCCGGTCTGTGCGACATCCGTACGCCGGTTCAATGCCGAGGCGGACAAGCTTGCCAATACCGCCGTTCTCTGCATTTCAAGAGATCTCCCTTTTGCACAAAAGCGCTTCTGTGGCGCAGAGGGATTGAGCAACGTCGTTACTGCTTCCGAATACCGGGATTCAAGTTTCAGCAATGCCTACGGAGTTCTGATCAAGGACGGTCCGTTGGCAGGACTGTTCTCGAGAGCCATTGTTGTTGTCGACGAGACCGGCAAGGTGATATACACCGAGCAGGTGCCGGAAATCGGGAAGGAACCCGATTACGAAAAGGCTCTCGCCGCAGCAAGAAAATAGGAACATAGCCTTTTGGGGCTTTCGCAATGCTTTATGGTTTGATTGCAGTCGCAGTCGTCGCACTTACGGCCCTGTTTGCTTTATTGCGCTCCATCACGCGACGACACGTAGCATCACTCTTCTGTTCGACCATCCAAAAACTCATGGCCGGAGGAACCGGAATCGAATCGGCAATGCGAGAGGCAATCAGCAGATTTGCGCGCCGTCCGCCCTTTAATCTCATCAAAGCAGATGAGTTGTCAAAATTTATCTATGTGCTCCAAGATCTTGGTTCCCCCGTGCAAGTCGGAGCCGAGATCCTACAGCAATGCGAAAACAAGCACAGCATTTCTGAAATCCGGGATCGCAAAAAAATGATCCGGCTGGCCTATTCCACCGATCTGAAGCTCAACATGCAACAGCTGATTCAGAATGCAAAAACTCTGCACAAGAAAGTCACTCACCGGTATCCGAATATTACCATCGCATTGCTGGCATCCCTCAGCGCGCGTGAGGGGTGGACCTTTGTTGAAGAACAAAACGATGGGCTTATCTTCGATTACCGGCAGGGGAGAGTCCACATTCCAAAACAGGGAAGCGGCAAGGATGCTGCAAGGCTCATACTTTTTGAAGAGATGGTGCACAGACCGATGCTGGCCCGGCCGGACACCGATCTTGAAACCAGGAAGTCTGCCCGTCAGGAATTAATCGATAATTTTGACGATCTTTTTGACGAGGCGTTCCTCCAGATGGCTCATCCGGCGTGAGCCGGATTCGGTCTAATCCACCGCTCTAATTTGCCGATAAATTATTCATGAGCTTAGATCGTCGAGAGTACAGGGAACTCTGTGCGGATCTAGTTAAGATCCAGTGGAAACCTGAGTCCGGGCCTGCTCGCAGCGAATGGGCGATTCTGGAGGATATCTCCGCTTCGGGCGCCTGTCTCGAGAGTGAACAGCCGATTCCGCAGGACACGATAGTGTCCCTCCAGTTCAAAGGCGACCAGTGTCAAGCCCGTATAAAGCACTGCAACTTAGATCGAACCAATTACTTGATCGGTGTCCAATTTGAGCAGGGATATCGCTGGTCCCGCCGCAAGTTTAAACCCGATCACCTCACTCAATTCCATCTGCGGCGTGTGGCAAAAAAATAGTCTCCAGTCGCTAGTGGTCAGTCGCCAGTATTCATTCGTCATTTCGGCACAGAACCATTCTAAAGAGCCAAATCCGATTGACCTCTATCTGCTGGCGACCGGCGACTAAAATCGTTTGTTCGGTTTGCGATTAACTGCTATTCTGATCGCTGAATAATTTGCGACCTGATTTAGGGAAAGACTATGTCGCGCATTTTGAAATCAACGCTGCTTGTGGTTGCATGTTTCGCCTTTTCGTCCATCTTTTCGAGATCGGCGGAGCAACCATCCGGCCAAATTCTGGGGGGATCACTGAACTCGCCCATCAGAATCGAGGTGTTTTCAGATTTTCAATGTCCCCATTGCCGCGATTATTATCTTGGCACGATCCGGCCGCTTCTTCAGGAATATTCAAGCAAAGACAAAGTATGCGTGATTTATCACGAATTCCCGCTGCCCGGTCATCCCTACGCCAGGGAGGCCGCCCGTTACACCGAAGCAGCGGCGCAACTTGGGCAGCAGAAACTGCTGCCGGTATATGATTCAATATTCACCAACCAGGCACAATGGTCGGAGGACGGCAAACTGGAGGCAACGGTGGCGAAAGCTCTGCCACAAGACGATTTCCTGAAGGTTAAAAAAGCGATGCAGGATCCCAGCATCAATGCGGCGATAGAAAAAGAAATCCAATTGGGGGTTCAGAATAAAGTTGATTCCACCCCCACATCGCTCATCTATTATATCGGCCGCCAGGAGAGAGTTGACCGTGCTATCGCCTATCCCGTGCTGAAACAGTTTATTGATTCAATTGTAAAATAATCGTGAGTTCGCCCGATTTAAAGAAACCTGGAGGGGACCTGCGATGAGCATCTACGCATTAGCCCGCGCAATTTTTGCAGTGCTGCTTGCTGCCATATTTTCCCTGCCTGTGCAATCGGCCGAAACTTCCGGTCAGATATTGGGAGGCGCCCCGGACGCTCCTATCAGGATTGAAGTATTTTCGGATTTCCAGTGCCCCTCCTGCCGAGGGCTTTACCTGGACGTGATGCGTAGAGTTTTGTCT
>JBEKKY010000239.1:0-11730 GCA_050010475.1 Acidobacteriota bacterium
ATGTTTTGTGGAGGCGCTTTCCATGAAGTTATTAACTCGAACTGGTTTGCCCGTTATATTTTTTCTTTACATGACTTTGACTGGCTTTGCGCAATCAGGAATCATTACGACCTATGCGGGGCCCGGATTGCCGGTCGATGGTTCGTTAGCAACCGGTCAGGCCATCGAAGGACCCTCCTCAGTGATTTCCGACGCCGCCGGAGGTTTCTATGTGGCAATCAGCAGCCAGAATAGAGTGTACAGGGTGACGGCGGCCGGAAAGATCAGTCTGATAGCAGGGAATGGAACCCCCGGTTTCAGCGGTGACAGCGGGCCGGCGACTTCAGCCCAGCTTTTTCATCCGAATGGACTGGCGCTGAACACGGCAGGCAATCTGTATATCGCGGATTCAGATAACGCGCGCATCCGCCAGGTAGCACCCAATGGTGTAATCAGTACAATCGCAGGGAATGGAACCGTAGGCTTCAGCGGCGACAACGGGCTTGCGACCGCAGCCGAGTTCTCGAATCCACTGGGATTGGCGGTGGATTCAACCGGCAACCTGTACATCGCTGATTCCAATAATCACCGCATCCGCAGGATGGTTCCTGGCGGAATAGTCGGCACTGCGGCAGGAACCGGAACTCCGAGTTTCGGCGGCGACACGGGAGTGGCGACTTCAGCCCAACTCTACTACCCGACCGGTGTGGCGATCGACGCGGCGGGGAATCTGTATATCGCTGATTGTTTGAATCAACGGATCCGCGAAGTGGCGTCCGGCGGAGTAATCAATACGGTGGCGGGGATTGGAACTTCGACGGCGACTGGAACATCGGGGGGTGAAATCCAGGCTGGGCCTGGAATTTCGGGTTTCAGCGGCGACGGCGGAGCGGCGACTTCCGCCGAATTAAATTATCCAGTCAGTGTGGCGGTAGACGGCGCGGGAAACGTGCTAATCGCCGATTCTTATAATTTCCGGATTCGAAAAATGACACCTGGCGGGGTGATCGATACGGTCGTAGGAACCGGAACACAAGGTTTCAGCGGCGACGGCGGGCCGGCGACTAAAGCTCAGATTGGGTTGCCCACCGGGGTGGCCGTGGATTCGTCAGGCAATTTGATCATCGCGGATTTTTCCAACCAACGCGTGCGCAAGGTGACGTCTGGTGGAGTGATCCAGACAGCGGCGGGAATTGGAATCCAGGGGTACAGCGGCGATGGAGGACCTGCAACCTCAGCCCTGCTCCATCTGCCAACCGGCGTAGCTTTGGATACAACGGGAAACTTGTTCATAGCGGATTCAGGGAACTTCCGCATTCGCAAGGTGGCGACCAATGGAACAATCAGCACGATAGCCGGCAATGGCACTCGCGGTTATAGCGGCGGCGGCGGCCAGGCTGGATCAGCCGAGCTCAACGGGCCGGCAGGTTTGGCAACAGATTCGGCCGGCAATCTGTTCATAGCCGATAATTTCAACCAGCGCGTGTTCAAGGTGACGCCTGGCGGAGTAATCAGTACGATAGCTGGAAATGGGACTCCGGGTTACAGCGGCGACGGAGGTCCTGCGACCACAGCTCAACTCAATCAGCCATGGGGCATCGCTGTGGATTCAGCGGGCAACCTGTTCATAGCGGATTTAGTGAACAATCGTATCCGCAAGGTAACGACGGATGGGGTGATCCATACGGTTGCGGGGATGGGAGCTGCAGGTTACAGCGGCGACGGAGGGCCGGCAACCATGGCCCAGCTTAACTATCCGGTGGGCGTGACAGTGGACAGCTCCGGAAATCTGTTCATCGCAGACTCCGGCAATAACCGAGTACGAAAGGTTGCGACCGGCGGGACAATCGGCACGGTGGTGGGAAACGGAGTGCCCGGTTTTGTCGGGGACGGCGCAGCCGCAAATTTAGCCGAGCTCGATAAACCAACGGGCATAGCGGTGGACCGTTTGGGTAACCTGTTTATTTCTGATCATGGTAATAATCGTATTCGCAAAGTTACACCTGACGGCACCATTAAAACCATCGCAGGATTGGGAACGGCAGGTTTCAGCGGTGACGGCGGATCGGCGCCTGCAGCCCAGATCGACTATGCAATGGGTATCGCTCTGGATGGCGTCGGCAACCTGTTTCTGGCCGACTATGACAACAATCGTGTTCGCATGGTGATGTCTGCCAGCACTTTTTTCCCTCAAGTGGTAACAGGAAGTGGATATTCCACTGTTTTTGCGATCACCAACCCAGGATCGTCAGCAGCATCGGGAACGCTAACTTTGACCGATCCGCAAGGGAACCCCCTTTCGGTAAAAGGCACTTTAGCGGATTCATCCGGAACCACTAAGCTTGCATCGGTCGGGAGTTCCTTTGCTCTTGAAGTTCCAGCGGGGAAAACGTTTTTCTTGTCAACCGCTGGGCTGACTGCGGGGGATCCGGTGAAGGTCGGATGGGGGCAACTGGAGACCACAACCGGTTTATTGACTGGAACTATTACCTACCAGTATTTGGTCGGTCCCAGGGTGAGGACCGTATCGGGTGCACTCCAATCGCAGTTAGTGCAATCTGCTGCAATTGCGGTGGACAATGACAGCAGCCAAGGCACGGAGGTCGCCTATGCCATTGCCAATCCAAGCAATCAATCCATCAGTGTCGAACTTGATCTGGTGCAACCAGACGGCGCGATCAACGACCACATCGTTTTGAATCTGGGGCCGGGAGGGCAGACTGCAAGGTATTTGTGGCAGGATCTGCCGTGTGCGAGTTTTCAGGGATCCTTGCTGATCCGAGGGCAGGCCGGTGCGAATTTTATTGCGGTCGCACTGATTGACAACCAGGGCCTGCTGACGGCAATCCCGTTAATTTCCGGGAAGGTTGCCGCTGAAAACAATTAGGCGCTGGCTGCGGTTCGTTTTATTATCAAAGCCGGAAAAGATATTTTGCTTGAATCTGAATCTTTCTTGGGAGCGTCGAATGGTACGGTATCTTATTGTTTTTCTTATTGCAGCCTCCTTTGTGATGATCTGCAGCTCAGGGATTGCGCAAGAAACGCAACAACCTATGACAAATGCAGACGTGGTCAAGATGATACAGTCAGGGAGACCGGAAGCCGACGTCATAAGCGCAATTAAGGCGACACCGCCCAACTTCGATATCACGAACGAAGCCATTCTCGCCCTGAGGCAGCAAAAGGTACCTGAAAACGTGCTTCTGGCAATGATACGACGGCAGGTGTTGGAGAACAATTCCCGGCGCAAGGCCAAAGCCGCTTCGCATCGCGCTGCTCCCACCGGTCCGTGGCTCAAATGGCAAGTCGAGGTCCACGGTGGGCTTTCAAGAAGCCACCAGATGGGCGGCTGGCAGTTGCCGCCATCGGCGGTAGCCTATTCACTCTATGGCACGGGTTTCCAGGGCGATTCGAGCATTCACGTTTCTTCATGGTATTTTGGGAACGGCGCCCAGCTTATTGGCACGGCAGCATTGGATCCAATTCTGACAAAATCCGTCGTGGAGCCCCAAGGAAAGCTGTACGGTTTCCGGGCCAGCCGCGATATCACCAGACGGTTCGCCGTCGAGTTTACGTTCGACCGCACCGACAAGGTAGGCCTCACGAACCAAGCTCTTACAACTATCCAAAACGTCACTACCCAGTTCAGCAATGTATTTGCACGGCTAAATGTTCCTGGGAATGCGCAGACCAGCTCTGTCAGCACAGTATCCCCTAATGCGGGACACCAGGCCTTCGCAACCGCCGCAGTCGTCTTTAACCTGCCCAAAATCTTCAAGGTCAATCCTTATGTGACGGCCGGCGGCGGTGTTTTTTTCGGTGGAGGCGGTTCGCCGAGTGTCACCATTGCCGGCTCTTATGGAGGTCCTACCGCTCTGGAGACGGATACCGTTAATTTGAGCTTCGCTCAGTCAGGCAGTCGAGCATTAACGGAAGTGGTCGGATTTGGATTCAAGGCTTATTTGACGCAACATTTGGGCTTTCGTGCTGATATCAGAGGGTACCTCTATCACGATCCGTTCAACACTGTGATGGACGCCACGCATACCAATACTCCGAATGCGGCGTGGGTAGTTAAGGCAAGCGGCAGCACTTCGGTTCCTTTTATTCAGTTATTGACGGGACCTGGAATGTCCGCTTATTCGACCCTTAGCGGGCCACAAATTTCCGGTATGAAGACATTTTTCGGGACCGGCAACCAGCGTCTGATACCTCTTACCGTGGGACTGTTCTGGCGGTTTTAGCCTTGATTCCGAAATTGGGATCGGCAGACGCCGGCAGTTTTCCATCAGGCATCGTAAGGTTTTTCATGGAAAAGTTGTTCTCCTCGCCGCAAAAACAGGGGATGAATTCGCTTCAATCGGCAAAAAATCCTAATGCCCTTCAAGCTTTTGGCCGAAAAAAAATATGACCATTATTGCGGCTAAAGGGCGCCCAGCAGGTTGTAATGCGGTGGATTGGTGAATACCGTTTCCGCTACTCAAGGACGCAAAAGAGCGATGGCCGTTCTCCGGCATTTCCCGGCTATTGCCGAAAAGTCTATGCCAAATTCTGATCGTGTAAGTTCACTGGGCTTCAGCCTGATGCTTCTAAAACAACTATCGTTCAGAGAAGTCACCAACGGAATGGATCCCTAAATGGTTGTTCCTTCCGTAGCATGGGTTGTGTCTATGCTGTAGCTGGATTAAACGGCAGATAGAAATAGGGAAAGGCGAGAGTGGATGAACACAATCAGGTGTCCTCAATGCAGGCTGATTAATATGGAAGATGTCCGTCGCTGCCGGCGATGCGGCACTGCGCTGTCTTCAGCCACTCAACAAAAGTCCCTGGGCTCGTATTTTCGGACTTCCAACCGGGCCGCACGTTATTGGGTTATCGCGCTGATCGCGATTGTCTCTGTGGCGTGCATCTATGGCTTTTATAGCCATTCGACAGAGGTTTCGACACCCCGCTCCGGATTTGCGGCAACGGATAAGGAAGCGAAGAGGAACGCTCCCGCCACGCGGGAGCTCGAAGAAGTTAAAAAACTACACCGGGAATTTGTGGCGCGTCTCGATCAGAATATGGCCGACCGCAAAGGAAAGGGTTTCGGTAAGAATCAAACCCTGGCATTTGAGACCCTGACACTTCTGCGGGAACAGCAAAAGAAGACAGCCAATCCTTCAACGCAAAAGTATTTGAACGAATTTTGCTCCCTGGTTGAGAAGTATTACGACCAGCTCGTTCGATATAACTCAGAAAGCGCCCATTTGCACAAGGTCGGGCAACGAGGCAGGCAGGTACGTTTCCACGTACTGGGAGACCCCACGTTATCTCCTGACGAGGAGGCCTCGAGACCAGTTGATCTTAGGAACGAAAACGTCAGCGAGGCTCGATCAGCCACAGTTTCCACTACCGACATCGATGAGACGGTAAAAGCGCTTCGCGACCTTTCGTCCTACGGCGCCGGCTTATAGCAAACGCAAATTAAAGGTGCAGCGCAAAAAATTTTCGCATGTGGAGACGCCGAGGCGCGAAGTGAATTTTCCGCTCCTTCGCTCGATCAGAATTCTTTCTTCTGATTCATTGCATTTTTGATTTGGGTCCTGAATTTTTCGATCTGTTCCCGGTGGGAGGCGTCCGGGTTTGCTTCCAGATAGGCTGAAATCTGTTCGAGCGCAGCATCATAGCGCTGCTGGCGGATATAGAGATTAAGGAGTGACAATTGCGCTTCCAGCAGATTTTTATCCGCAGCCAACGCACTTGTGAGAAGAGATTCAGCCCTTTCATACTCCCCGATTTTATACAATGCCGTGCCAAGATAGAAGTTAGCCCTCGGCGCATGGGGATCCGGCCCCAGGGCTTCCTCCAGCACGTTGACGGCCTTGCGATAGGATCTTTCCCCCAAATGCGATCCGTCGTTTCCGGCTGCGGCCGATTCCAAATCACCTTTATTAAAGTATAGAGCCCCGAGATTGGTCAGGTTCATCGGATCCTTTGGATTTAGAGCACGTGCCTGATTGAGCGTTGCTTCAGCCTTCTCGTACTTGCCCCAAGGCGAGAATGGGCCCTAAAACATCAGTCTCGCTATCACTAAATTCTTTAAAAACCGATTGCGATACCGATTCCGATTTATTGTTCATGATGTTTTTTCTTAGTGCGGGAAAGCCTGTTGAAGATTTAGGATTCATATTTCGAACAAAATACAGCAGCTTTGGCATCAAACTATATAGCCATCAACAAGGATTCAATTCTTTATGAGGATTTCGATGAACACTTCCATTGGGTGTCGAATTCTTTGTTGGATCGGATTACTTCTGGTTGTTATTCCCTTGAGTTATGGCCAAGAGAGTCCGGGCCAACCTCAAAAAGAGGAGAAACAGACTTCGAAAGCGGATCAGAATTACACCATTCGAATTGGAGTTGAAGAAGTCCGGCTGGATGCGGTTGTTCTGGATGGCAAAGGTCGTCAAATCACCGATCTTACGGCGGGCGATTTTGAGATTTACCAGGACGACCTGCCACAACAAGTTCTTTCCTCGACTTATATTTCTGAACAAGCAGAGCCGCAGGCAAAGCCGAGACTTCCCGGGAAGGGCTCGGAAACAGGCCCTCTGATCCCTGCACGCAGCCTGGAACGGGAACAGATCCGTCGAACGATTGCTTTCGTCGTCGACGATCTTCCGATGAGCTTTGAGCAGGTTCATTACGCGCGTATGGCTCTAACGAAATTTGTTGAGAAGCAAATGCAGCCGGGAGACCTGGTGGCCATTATGAGAACCGGCCGTGGCAACAGCGCCCTCCAGATGTTTCTTTCGGACAAGAAACAATTGCTGGCCAGGATCGATACCGTGCGCTGGGAATTCAATGTGGGGCGTGAGTTTGCAGAAGATAATCTCTATCCTCTTTTCGAGGCCCAGATTTCAGCGACAAGTTATTGCATCCAGGCTCTCAAAAATATGCCGGGCCGGAAAGCTCTGATCGTGCTCACCCCAACGACGGGCCTTCCGGGATTGTACGCTGGTGCTGTGGGAAGCGGCGTGGATTATGGAGCGATGTACGAGACTGCTTACAAAAAACTGGCGGATGCAGCCTTGCGGGCAGGGGTAGTGATCCATTTGTTGGACATACGAGGGTTGGAAGCGCCCTGGCCCGGCACTAGTTGGGGCGGCAGTCCCACTTTTGGGCAGTTGGATGCCAGGAAGCTCTTTAAGCTGAACCCCATGCCCCACAAAACGGGAGGCATGCTTGTCAGGGAAAGTAATTTTTTTGTGAACGGAATCGGGAATGAAGTGAACAACGCGATGAAGGGATATTACATTCTTTCATACGTCCCCCCACCAAATACCTTCAAAGCGAACAGAAAAGACATTTATCATCGAATTAAAATAAAAGTGAAACGGCACGGCGCTACTGTTTATACTCGCGATGGCTTTTATGGAATACCCGAAGCGGAAGAGGAAGCAAGCTCTGTCCCAAATCCCCTGCGGGAGGCCATTTTCTCTCCCTTCCAATACACGGATCTAAAAGTCAGTTTGTTTTCCGGGTATCTCGACGATTCCAAATCGGGATATGTCCTTCGATCCTGGTTGCATCTGGACGCTCAAAATGTGACGTTGGTTGAAAAGAAAGACGAAGGCCATATCATTTCACTCGAAACCGTCTGTGTAACGTCCGATATCAATGGCTACATCAGGGATTCCAGTATTGTGAAATACGAGTTTAGGGTTCGAGATGAAAACCTCTCATGGGTGAAGGAGCATGGCATCCGGTTTTCTCTTTTTCTTCCTGTCAAAAAGCCAGGGCCGTACTATGTTCGTGTAGCCGTTAAGGATCAGGTGTCTGGAAAAGTAGGTTCCGCCTACCAGTTTGTGAATATTCCTGATCTCAAAAAGGGGCGCCTGGCGCTTTCCAACATTTTTGTTGTTAACGATGCCAATGATGCCGCCTGGATCCAGTCGGGAGCAAGGAAAGAGAATTCTCCGAACTATTTCAATCCTGTTTTGAGTCGGGATGAAAGCCGCAGTCCAGCCCTAAGAAGTTATTTGCCCGGAGATCATTTCGAATACATGTCCGTCATTTACAATGCAAAACATGAAAAAGAGGCGGCGCCTGAATTGGAATCGCAGTTCGTGCTCTTTAAAGATGGAACTGAATTGACGAAAAGCGAACTACAGCCTTTGGATATGGACAGCGCCGAAAATCCCACTAGAATCCCTGTCAGGAGAAGGCTGCTATTAGGGAATTCCCTGCAAGGGGGGGATTACGTTCTGCAGTTGCTCGTCAAAGACAAGCAGAGAAACAAAAAAAGCGGGCTTGCTTCACAAAGCTTGAGTTTTGAGATTCCGTCCAGTGGCACCGCCCTGCCCAAGGATCATTGATTGGATTTCCTGGCTGTAAACTTCGATTTCGTATGCGTTCCATAAGATACCGTGAAGTTGATCGTATCGCCGGAAATCTTCCCCTCGTATAAATAAACGAGAGTGTAGCTTCTCGGATGCGGGCCGGCAAAAGATAGAAGCGACTGCAGGGTGAAGGATATTCTGTCGTCCTTGATCTTGCCGTTGGTGATGGGTCTTTCTTCCTCGTTCCAACCGAAGAGCACCGACCCGGTCAGTTTGGATCCTTCCACATTAAATTCGTAAATGGTCTTGGCCGGCCTGTTATTTATAGGATCGACATCGGAGATCCAATCCCCCGTGACTTCTTGAGCAAATAAAGCGGCCGAGATCATGGCTAGAAGCAGAGTTGCAATTCCTGCAATCTTATAATTCACAGATATAAATCCCTATCGATGTTCTCATCATTATTATCCAACACTTGAGCCGCAGATTGCAGGTCTAATTTCGGATACCTTTGGGAAGCGCCTGGATACCGGTTCTGTAACCTCGGGGCTGGAGCAGTTCTCCTTCCCACACGCTGACCCGTGGAACACAGAGTATGATTAGGGGCGTTCCAGTTTCGACGTGCGGCACAATCTGATCCAAAACCCCATGATTGATTTGCGGTTCCATCGGAACTCAGAGCGGTATAGAGGCAAACAGACATAAACGATGCCCACGGATTCGCCAGAGCACTGTGTAATCCGTGGGCATTTTTATTGAGCACTAACCAGGGGATTGGGTTCCAGGCTTGGTTTATGCTCTAGAGGCTTACGGCTTGGCCGTTTCTTTTCCTGTGTTGGGCTAAACTTTGGTCGCTTTCGCCGCTTCGGCTTTGCGCTTCTTCCAAACCTCTTTCATCTTCAGGCTCAGCGCCCTTTTTTGCGCAGCACTTTTGGTTCTTGCCTTAGTGCGGGCAGACGATTTCGTTGCGCGTTTTTTGGCAGCCCAGTATTCCCGCATTCTCAGAGCTTGAGCCCTGCGCTCCGCGAGAGTCCGGGCTCTTCTTCTTCCAACCTTTTTTGCGGCTGATTTTGCCTGTTTGGTAGCTCCACTCCCTGTTTTATTCAACTCAGTTCGGATCGCGTCAATTTCAGCGTCAATCTCGTCACGCTGCTTTACAAGCTCTTCAATAGCAAGTTCCAATATCCGGTTCCGATCCATAGATCCTCTCGATGCATGCAAATAAAGTTTACAACTAACTTCTTCATATTAAGTTTGTTGGAAATGAAATGGCAAGGGGGAAGTTGAATCTAATCAACAAGGTGCTTGGGTCGCGGCAAAACTCTCCCACTTTCATGCATAGTACTTTTTGTCATGGACGCATAGAACGCCCTTTTCGGAAATCCACTGCTTGCGTTCTTTATCTAAAAAACTCCGGATTCCATTCTCCCGAATCCATTCAAGATTTGCAATTTCGCTCATACCATAGCGTGTCCTGTAGCGGAGGTCCAGGCGAGTCAAGTAGTCGCAGGGAAACTCTGCACAATCATAGCAGAAAGCCCCTGTGCGCTTTTCGCAAACTCGCAACCGGCAGTATCGGCGGGTTTTGGGCTTGTTCAACTCGGCGTTGTTGCAGCCATGGCAAGGGTTGTGCGGGCGCAGGTATGCTTTACAGATTCCGCAATTCATACCACAAGGAGCGATGAGAGTTTTGCTGATCCTGTTTGACATGTCAGTCCGCTCGGTTTAATTGGATAGATCCGGCTGCACAACTTCAACTCAGTTTTGTTGGAGACACTGATATTAGTACTGCATATTTATTTTTTAAATGTTAATTCCGCGCTAAAATGAAATGCGCTAAGAAGTGTAAATCGCAGCCAGGCCGTTATAGGGCTGGATAGGGTTGTAAGGTTGTTCACGGAAGAAACGCGTTCGAGCGTGATTTTTAGCCAGGTCTGGTTGTCGATGGTTTTTAAGTCTCATTCAGGTTATGCGTAGCTTATCGAAATACTTTCCCGCTTCGTTAAAGAGCAATCCCGAGAGGATAACTTTTCTGGCATTAGCCGGCTGCATTTCCCTCGTGCAGGTATCGATTGCTGCTTCTCAAATTTTACTCGCGGTGGTCATTGCGGGATTCCTCTATAGACTGAGGCGGGACGAAAACGATCTCGTTTGGCCGACGTCGATCATGCCTCCGCTTTGCGCTTTCGTCATATGGACGTTGATCGCGATTTTTGCCTCTCCCAATGTCATGCTTGGGCTGACTGCAACCCGGAAGTTTTATTTATATCTGCTTGTGTTGCTGGTCCCACTGATACTGCGTGGAGAAGGGAGATTTACGTGGATTTGCAAAGCTGTTTTTGCGGTAGCCGGTTTTTCTTCTCTCTGGGGACTGGTGCAGTTTGCCTCGGATCCGGGACGGGATTGGCTGCATCGAATCAACGGCTTTATGAGCCAATGGATGACCTATTCCGGATTGCTGATGCTTGCGCTTCTGCTTTTGACGGCCTACGTGTTACATGCCGGCTTGCGCAGACACAAATGGGTTGTTCCTGTTGCGGTGTTGCTCGTCCTTGCTCTCATTCTTTCTTTGACTCGGAATACGTGGGCGGGTGCGATCGCAGGGATTATGGTTCTGATATTGATGCGGCGTCCGCGCGCTGTTGTCCTTGTCATTGCGGCTGTTTTGATTCTTTACGCGGTATCTCCGGGCTTGATAAAGCGGAGAGTACAGTCAACCTTAGATACGACCGATCCCCGTTTTCATGTGTATTTGACTGCTTTGCATGTGATCCACGACCATCCGTGGTTCGGAGTTGGCCCGAAGAATGTTAAATACGAAGCGCCGAAATACAAAGAGGAAAAAGATTTTCCTGAAGGGTTAAAGAAGATCGTTGCCTTGTTGTCTGACCCCGCGAAATACCAGGAGGAAGAAAAGGAATACAAGGATTGGCTGTACCAACACATGCATAACAATTTTCTGCAGATTGCGGCGGAAACCGGAATTCCGGGCCTCATTCTCTGGCTATGGTTGATGATTCGGCTGCTTTGCGACGCGCTAAGGTGTTATCGGTATGCCCGAGGGAATACCTTTTCGTCGGGGGACGCGCTCCGCCGTGAAGCATTGATTGCTTCCTCGGCTGCCATTGCTGGTTGGGTCGGCCTCATGGTTGCCGGGTTGGCGGAATACAACTTCGGAGATTCGGAGGTTCTTACATTATTTTTGTTTGTCGTCAGCGCTCCTTACGCTTTCCTGCCGCAACGCACGGGTAAGGGCCCGTGACAAAATAAGTGATGCACTTCGGCGCGAGCGCCGGGCGGGCAGATGCAAGGCGGCGCGACGCAGGCGATGCGGTGACATCGTCGAGGAGCGCCAACGCAGCAGATGCCCGCCCGCCGTCGCGCCCCTTCGGGCTGCGGCCCGCAGGCCCGCTGACTGCGTTGCTCG
>JBEKKY010000240.1:0-6174 GCA_050010475.1 Acidobacteriota bacterium
CCTGGGAACGGCATGCGTATGAACCAAGCCCTGAAAGGGCGGCACAGGTTTTTGGCAGACTATGCAAAAGCCTGTGTCGCCCTTTCAGCAGCTGACTTCGGATCCTGCGCCAATTCCCAGGGCTTACGCCCTGGGCTGGGCTGCGTCGCGCCTCCGGCGCTCCCGAGGAATTGATTGAGCCGCTATCAATTCAATTTTTACAGGCCATTACCGCATGAAGAAATTTAGCGCGTTAATGAGATAATTTCGCAAGTCCCGCCGGTCTACGATTGCATCCAGCATCCCGTGCTGCAACAGAAATTCGGAACGCTGAAAGCCCTTGGGAAGTTTTTGGGACCGGCGAATCCAATGAGCGCTCCCGGTTCAGCGATATTCAGATCGCCAAGCATTGCATAGCTCGCCGTGACGCCACCGGTCGTAGGATCTGTCAGGACTGAGATGAATGGGATGCGCGCCTCATCCAACTGGGCCAATGCAGCGCTGACCTTGCCCATCTGCATCAGAGAAAGCGTCCCTTCATGCATGCGGGCTCCCCCTGAAGCCGAGATGATGATGAGCGGCACTTTTTCATTGACTGCCCTCTCAATAGCCAACGTAATCATCTCGCCGACAACCGAGCCCATCGAACCTCCGATGAAACTGTACTCCATGGCGGATATCAGGGTGTCGCGACCACCGAGGGTGCCGCGTGCATTTACCACCGCATCATTTAAACCCGTCGCCGCCCTGGCCGCTACGAGTTTCCTCTCATACGGTTTTCGATCCACAAACTTCAACGGATCGGGAGAAATCAGATGGTTGTCGAAAGTTTGATACGTGTGGTTATCGAAAAGCATGGCGAGCCGCTCGGTCGAAGTCAGACGGAAGTGATAACCACACTTCGGACATACCTTCTCGTTGGCTTCGAGATCCTTCTTCCAGATAAACGCACTACAGCCGTCGCACTTGGTGAACACTCCTTCAGTCCGGACGGTTTTGTCTTCTTCTTTAGTATTGGCAATCGGGCTTTTTTCTTTTTTAAACCAACTCATGGCGTGCATCATACCCCAGATTGTGTCCGCCAGGCTTCAAGTTTTCTGATTCAAAACAAATCATACCAGGCACGTTTTTCAATGAAAAATGTACCTGATACGATTTTTGCGATTATCTTTATCACCCGCAGCCAGGCGGGAAACGCGAAATCTTAAACGTTTGATTTTGTCAGAAAATGCCTGCACTATACAGCTTTTGAAACTTTTATGATCATCGCGGTCGACCAGGAAATACCCTATTGGCAAGAAGCGCTTTCGCAGCTGGGTGAGATTCGTCTTTTTTCGGCAAGGGAACTGAATCCAGCGCAAATCCGAGATGTCGATGCATTGGTTGTCCGTTCCATCACACCCGTAACGGCTCCTCTTCTGGATGGAAGTTCCGTGCGATTTGTAGCCGCAGCCAGCGCCGGCGTCGATCACATAGACCAGGCATATTTGAAAGACTGCGGGATACATCTCGGCTACGCCGCCGGATGCAATGCCAATTCCGTTTCCGAATACATCATTACCGCACTGCATGTCGTCGCCTCCAGGAGAGGCTGGGATCTGAAGAAAAAATCGCTCGCAGTCATAGGGGTGGGAAATGTTGGATCGCGGGTTGCAAAGAAAGCCAGTGCGTTGGGAATGCAAGTATATCTATGCGATCCTCCTCTTCGAGACTCGACGGGAGATGCCCGATACCAGCCGCTGGATGAGGTTATTGGAGCGGATATTCTAAGCTTTCATGTCCCTCTTTGTTCCGACGGCCCCTATCCAACCCGGCACATGCTCGATCGAAAAATGCTGGATCGGCTTTCGCCGCGGCAATTCCTGCTCAATTCATCCAGAGGAGCCGTGTTCGACAACCAGGAATTGAAGCTTGCCTTAAGAGAAAAGAAAGTCTCGGGTGCAGTTCTGGATGTGTGGGAGGAAGAACCCAGAGTTGACTTTTCTCTATTGGAGTTAATCGATATCGGCACCCCGCATATCGCAGGCAGTGCACTGGATGGGAAAATTCGGGGCACGGAAATGGTCCGCGAAGAATTAGGCAGGTTTTTCGGAATTCAGTCCTCCAGGCTTTCCGATTCGGTATTTCCCGAGGCTAAATCCATAACCCCCGAAACAGGAACGCGCAGCCAGGAAGCGGTGACTTCGGTGCTGATGCAGGCTTTTGAAATTCTGAAAAAGGATGCGGGATTAAGGGCGCTCAGATCCGTATCCACGGGACAGGCAGAGGCCGGGTTCGATCGATTGCGCAATGAGCGCCCGTTGCGGCTGGAATTCCCTCATTTCACTGTCAATTTGGAAAAGACCCATATAGACTTGGCCGGCGCATTGAATGCCTTGGGCTTCAAAACAAGAATGCGTCAAGAAACGGAGTAAGGCTTTTGGCGTGCTCACGCTTGCTGTCCCCTTCACGGCGAAATGAAAGCTGCGCGCAAGGGCGTCAGCAAGCTCCCTCCGGATATCTGTTGTTTAGGGGTTGATTCAACCGATGGCAAGTTTGGTGAGACACACAGCCGAGTGGATTTTTCTTGTTCCGGCCCTGGGCGGTTCTGTTTATGCCCTCCTGTGCATCCTTGCAGTCATCCGTTTTCGTATGCAGGCCGCCGGCCGTCACGAGTTTGCAGCCGAATTCCGGCCCCCGGTGACCGTTCTAAAACCGGTCCATGGCCTGGAGAAAAACCAAAGGGAGAATCTGCGCAGCACCTGTATTCAAGACTATCCTGAGTTTCAGGTCGTGTTCTCTGTCCAGAGCGCCGAAGATGCTGCGATCCCCCTGCTTCATGAAATCCAGAAGGAATTCGGCGACCGGCGCGTAACGGTTGCAATTGAGAACTGTCGAGCCGGCACGAACGGGAAGATCAATAACATGATCGGGGGACTTCGGCACGCGCGTTATGACGTCCTGGTCATCAGCGACAGCGACGTGCGACTAAGACCGGATTATCTGAAGACGATTGTTGCTCCCCTGAGCCATTCCGGCGTGGGCTGCGCATGCACCTTGTATAAAGCCGCGTGCGCGCAGACGTGGTTCGAAAAAATGGAGCTGTTGACCCTGAACGCCGATTTTATGGCGAATGTTCTTTTCGCTCACATCAGCGGAGCATCGAAGTTCTGCCTGGGTGCATCGGTCGCGCTGCACCGTTCGACCCTTGCGCAAGTTGGAGGACTGGAAGCCCTATCCGACTATCTGGTTGAAGATTATGAAATGGGCAGGCGCATTTGGGAACTAGGCAAGAAGATTGCAGTCCTCCCGTATTTCGTGGACACCATCGTAGATCTCAAAACTCCCGCGCAGTGGTGGGAACATCAGATCTACTGGGACCAGAATACGCGGGCCGCTCGTCCCGTTGCATTTTTCGCAACGGCTCTCATCCGTTCAGTCCCTTTCGCTCTCCTGTATTCAGCCGTTCGAGGGTGGGACGCCACAGGGTTGTGGGTGATGGCGGGAACGTTGGGAATTAGGCTTGCGAGTGCCGCGGTAATTTTGGGCTGGGGCCTTCGGGATCGGGAAGGCCTGCGCAGTCTCGGATTGCTCATCATTCGAGACATTTCTTCTCTGGTGACCTGGCTCCTTGCTTTTACCAAACATACGACCATATGGCGCGGAACAAGTTTCGTCCTTACGCGGGATGGACGTCTCGTGGCGCAAGCGCCCCGTTGCGAATGAGCGAGCCAGGCTTTGATACTATTTCCACAGCGAAAGGCCGGTTTGAACAGAGTCATATTCACTGGAGATGATTTCGGTCTCGCCGTGCCCGTCAATGAGGCAATTGTTGAGGCGCACCGCAAGGGAGCCATTACGGCCGCGAGCCTCATGGTAGGAGCGGAACATTGTCGGGATGCAGTCGAGCGAGCCAGGCAGGTTCCATCGTTGAAGGTGGGACTTCATCTGACCCTCGTTGAGGGGAAATCAGTCCTGGAACCTCAGGTGATACCGGACCTCGTGGACGCCGGCGGTTTTTTTTCAAATCGTCTCGCGCGCGCGGGTTTCAAGTTCTTTTTTTATCCTGGAATCAGGAAGCAGCTTGAAGCGGAAATCCGTGCGCAGTTCGAAGCGTTTTGCAAAACGGGATTCGCTCTCGATCATGTCAATGCCCACAACCATATGCACCTGCATCCGACAATCCTTCGGCTGCTCTTAAGAGTAGGCAAAGATTACGATCTGAAAGCTGTTCGGCTGCCGAACGAGCCGCCCATTCTGTCGTGGAGGGCTTCGCGGAAGTCTTTGGGGCCAAGATTAGCTTCCCGGGCGTTTCTCGCGCCGTGGATCGCGCTGATGAAGCACATGTTTCGCATGGCAGACATGCGTTGCAACGATTATCTCTACGGCATGAGCGACGGCGGCTCCATGACGACGGAATTGACGATTCGGCTGATCAAGAACCTTCCCGGCGGGATCACGGAATTTTGTTTCCATCCATCCACGCGCCGCTGCAGCGAAATCGATCAGACGATGCCGTTTTACCGACATGAAGATGAGTTTCGCGCGCTCACAAGCGAATCACTGCTCCATGCGCTACGGGCAGCCGGTGCGCAAAGAATCGCGTTCAGCGATTTATCAAACATGGGGAGGGAATCATGCTGCGAGTCCTTGTAGCAATGACGGTTGCGGCCGCCTCAGCCGCCTACGGCCAAATTCTCGTCAGGCGCGGAATGCTGCAGGTCGGAAGCCTGGAAAACTATGCTCCGTTGGCGCTGATCGCATACTTCTGGCATGCTCTGTGCAATCCATATGTCATCGGAGGAACGATCCTCAATGCCGTGTTTTACTTTCTTTTTATGGCGGCTCTCTCCTGGACACGCGTGACAGTGGCATTGCCCTTTAGTGCCATCGAGTATGGATTTGCAGCAATCCTGGCCGTCACGCTTCTGAAGGAAAGCGTTCCCCCCGTGCGCTGGATGGGAATCGCTTTGGTCATTGTTGGAGTTGTCCTGATCGCCCGCGGTGGCGGGGAATAGATTCGAGATTAATATACGGCATTCCTGATTGATTCTCTTTTCAATCTCGAATCTCGAATTTCTAATCTCGAATCAATAGGAGAGAATTCACAATGAATAAAGTTCCTGCTGCAAAAATACAATTTCTGCCGGAAGACCGGGCGTGGATCGCCGAACGAATCCAGGAGGTCCTTGGTACCGGGCAGCTGACGCTCGGAAAATATGGCGATGAATTTGAACAACGATTTGCCCGGCTTTGCGGAGTCCGGCATGCAATTGCAGTCAACAGCGGAACAAGCGCCTTGGAAATACTGCTTCGTTCCCTTGATGTCGAAGGGAAAGACGTGCTCGTCCCGACAAATACGTTTTTCGCCACTGCCGCGGCCGTAGTGCATGCAGGCGGGACTCCCGTGTTTGTCGACATGGATCCGGATTCATTCGCGGTCCATCCGGAAGCGGTGGCGAGAAGCATGACGGGCAGAACCGCAGGGATCGTGCTCGTGCACATCGGAGGAATTGTCTCGGCGCAAACCCCAGCGCTGATGCAATTGGCAAGGGAAAAGGGGATCTGGCTCGTCGAGGATGCAGCCCACGCTCACGGCTCATCCTATCGCTCGACCAGCGCAGGCGCATTCGGAATTGGAGCTTCCTTCAGCTTTTACCCGACCAAAGTGATGACTTCAGCCGAAGGAGGCATGATCGTGACAAATGACGACCGGATTGCCCAGGAATCCCGGATCTACCGCGATCAGGGGAAGGCCAGCTTTACTGTGAATGCCCATGTCCGCATGGGATATAACTGGCGCATGTCCGAGCCCCACGCAATCATCGGGCTCAAGCACCTGGAGCGTCTGCCCGAGATGATCGCGGAAAGGAGGGCGATTGCTTCCATTTACGACGAAGGGCTGAAAGAATTTAGAAATCTCCATGCCCTTCGGATTCCCGCGGATGGATTTTGCAATTACTACAAGTACATTGCTGTTCTGAGGGAAAAACGCAATCGTAAAGAGCTGAAATCGCTTCTCAGAGAACAGTATGGAGTCTCACTGGCGGGAGAGGTCTACGAAGAGCCGTTGCATAAACAGCCGGTATTTGAAAAATACAGCGCCGGGCCGCTGCCGATTTCCGAAGATCTGTGCTCCAGGCACGTCTGTCTTCCAATCTTCTCGGGGATGCAGGAGGCGGAAGCGCATCAAGTGCTCCATGCCTTGAAAGAAGT